>NZ_JBFPJH010000039.1:0-22360 GCF_040838255.1 Bacillus sp. C30
CCCATTTTGTAAGCCCAATGCCTGTGGTAACAATGTTAACAACCTGGTATCCATGCAGGTTACAATCAATAATTTTTTATTTGGAAATTTGGTTGTAGAAAAAGGTTCGTATTCTTGTTTTTGTACAAATGTTTCATTATACGTCAAGATGTTTTCTAGCAATGTCACTTGGTAACGCCTCCCTTATATGTATGATTACATGAACAGGCTGGAATAAAAAAAGCTTGCCAATTTTCTATATTGGTAAGCTTTTGATACGGATTCGGATGTGATCTTATGTTTAGTCTAGAGAGAATAAATTTTGGTGTCAATAACCTAAAACATGAGAAATATATTCTTATATTCTGTATGTTTCATACAAAATCTGAAATTCTTTTTTCTGATTCTTATCTGCGTGTCATGTTAAGGACATAAACAGGAAAAGTAACAAACAGCTCCTTAGGTAAAATAAGTATCATAAAATCACCATTCATCTACGTTGTTTCGATTTCTAATTGTTCTACACAGGGAGACATTTTTTCTGATTCGTAATATGCATAGGTTGAGAAATATAGATAGCACCTTGTATGTCATATGAAATTTATTTATGATGTAACTAAAATATCGTTAATAAAGAATTTAAGTTGCATGCACTTAAGAATATAATGCCTATATATAGTCGATACATGGTGAAACAGAAAAGAATGAAAGGTGAATCTATCATAATGATATATGTTTTACATAAAACTTTGAATTGTTACGAGAGAGACAAAGTGAGAACAATGGATGTTTGTTAGGAACAATCCATTTCATATATTGAGGAGGAAATAGAATGAACAAAACAGTAAAATATGCAATTCGATTTCTAGCTGTACCTTTTGTAACAGGCGCAATTTTGTTTAGTACAGCGGCACCGCAGCATGTACAAGCAGCTAGTGAACCATCTCTACAAACACAAAGAAATGAAGTGGGAACATTAGAAATTACATTGACAGCCATGGAATGGAAATATGATCATAGTGAGCCTGGGGGATTTAAGTATTATCCTGGAAACAATTTAGCAGATGTAGAATTTACAATTTATAATAAAAAAGACAATACAGAGTACGCAAAGAAACGAACAGATAAAAATGGAAAAGTTTCGTTTCAACTCCCTTTGAATCTTTCTTTTTCCTGTAAACAAACATCCGTATATCCAGAAACAAATGGGGGAAGATATGTACCGGAGACAAGAACGTTTTCTGGATCTTTTAAAACAAATGGAGAAACCTATCAGCATACCGTGTATAATATGTTCACATTATATTAAAAAACAAAACCCTTTGAAAAACGATTTCAGTTTTTCAAAGGGTTTTAACGTACTAGCGATTATGTAAATATTTTAGTATGAGTCTATTTATGAGCTCCAAATTTGCTGTACCCATTCAGGATGATCAATAAATGGGTTCCGATTCTGTTGATATTTTGTATAAATAAGCTCATTACGCCTTCGTTCAAAATTATCCACGGGATCCTGTTCATGCCATTGTAATAAGACCGATATTCGTCCCATATAAGGAGACGTATCGTTGTTCACTCTATCATTTAGTTCTAGATCAATTTCTCCATTGTCTCCTTCATACCGAACAGCCATATAAAATAACATTCTAGCAATATCTCCTTTTACATTATCACGAGGTTCCCAAGAGTCACTATCATATTTACATTCTGTTGCTTCTAAATGAGAAGTCCCCCCATTATCAAAATCTAAATTGCCGCGTGAACTGTTTACAGATACATCGGTTGCTCTTATATGATGAAGATCCGTTCCAGGTCCTGGAGAAGTCCCGAAATTACCATGAGATTTTGCCCATACGTGCTCGCGATTCCAGTTATCTACATGAGATCCATTCGTATTTTTCCCCTGTGAGCGCCCTGTGTATAACAGAATAACATTATTTCTATCATTTGGGTCTTCATCTGTATCACGTAGTGCTTCCCATAGAGCATTGTAGGATAGCTTTTTATGATTATCAATACTATTATGAAGTTCTTTCTTTAGCATTACACCGTTTTTTCCAAACGCATTCCGATAATAACTTTCTGTAATTTCCTTTTTATTCGCATTATAAAAAGAATATTCGAACAATTCAAGACGTTCATGTGTTTTACCTATGTTTTCTGCAAATGACTTAGAAGGGGCAAACAATATACAGGACAAGAAGATCAAAATAGCTATTTTTCGGATAATCATAGATAAACCTCTCATTTATATTTGTATTTTTTCAAACATGTTCAATAGAATGTTGCTACTGATAATGGACTGCTCTTTCTTGAAGTTGTTCTAAAAAATCCTTTTGAAACATACACATTCGGATTGCGTTGTGGTACTGGCCGTCTACAAAAAATTCATCCTGTAATTCCCCTTCTATAGAAAAACCAACCTTTTTATAAATATGAATAGCTTTTTCATTGGTTGTGTTTACAACTAAATAAAGCTTGTGCAAATTGAGTACAGAAAAAGCATAATGCATAGCTAAACAGGTGGTCTCCCTTGCATAGCCATTGCCTTGATAGTGGGGATCAATAATAATTTGAAATTCTGCTCGTCTATGAATGTAATCAATCTCTACTAATTCAACTAATCCAATCATAACTGTATTTTTCTCCACAATAAAACGGCGTTCACTTTGATCATGAATATGTTTATCATACAAATCTTGTAATTCAACAAATGCTTCATACGGTTCTTCAAACCAATAAGACATAATATTCGCATTGTTCGTTAGGCTATGTACAAATTTTAAGTCTTCTCGTTCCAATGGCCTTAGCTTAAAATCATTTTTCATTTACAACACTCTTTTCTTATTCTCTCGATTCCAGGATTTTTTTGATACACCTTTTATACAACAGATTTTCATAAGTATAGGATAGTCTCTCTAATTAAAGATAGAATACTCAATGCTGATGACGAATTGTAGCGAATCAAACGTTTGTTTGAAAATAAAGATAAGTAAGTCCGATATAGTTGCTATATAAATATTCCGCTATCAATCCCCTTGACGAGAATTGGGTACTCGCTACATTTTGCAATCTCATCCACGCGGATGTCAATGGACGGATAGAAAGTTTGAAAAAAGATTGAGCGAATTCACTAAATCTTACAAATGACAGCTTACCATAGTTTATATAATAGCATAGTCAACATCCTTCTATTTTTTCTGAGGGGGTCCGCTATTTCACATCTTCAAATACACGCAATGCATCTTTACGGAGTTTGTCTTTTTCAGCATCTGACTTTTTGAAATCGTATTGATATAAAGAGGGATCCGAATCCCTATACATCGGATTCGGGAACACAATAAACTTTTCTACAAATGCTTCGTGCATTTCTTCGACCGATTGATTTCTATCTTGTACAGATTTCTCATCAAATCCCGTAAAATCAGATAAATTATCTCCAAAGGGTACAATCTCTTAACACCTTTTATTGTACAAGCAATATCATATATGGGTATTGAGAAAATCAGTCTTTCAATTCCAGATAGTATACAATGCATGTAATGATTGTTCCACCTATGAGGAAATTCTCCATAATAATTATTGCTACACAAAGTCCCAAAATGCCGATATGCAATATTTTTTCAATCCTCGTTAGAAATGTATTCAGTATCCTTAATTTTGTATTTGCAAATAAATAAGCTGACTAAAAATCCAATAAAAGTTAATATGGCACAAATTAAACTTACGTTATGGTATCCATAGTTAGAATATACAGGGCCCAGAAAAGCAGCTCCTAATGTGACGGCTAAATTTGTAGCTAAAGTATACATTGCTAAAATACGGCCTCTATACTGGGAAGAACATTCACTTAACATGGTACTTAATAGAGTAACGGTTAAGCTTTGGAACATGCCCCATAAAAATAAACAAAATATAAGAGGCAACATAAAATAAGTAGCGTATGGCAGTACGCCTATTAATACTGCCATAACTAGCATGGTCCCCACTAATGAAATTTCTTTACCAATTCGATCGGCATATTTTCCAGAGATACTACTTGTAGCAAATCCTAAACCATAAATGATAATTAAGGTTCCTGCCACTGATTGATCCGATGAAAAAACAGACCGGAGGTAGCTTCCTAAATACGTATACATCCCATAAAACCCTATCATGTTACAAAACGTAATTCCAATGAGTAAAGGAACATTTTGACTCGTAAAAGCTTTATAGTAAGAAGTGAGAAAAGAATCTTTTTGTTTGACATGTAGGGAGGATGGTTTATCAACTCCTATATGACGCAATATATCTATGATGATAAGGATTGACACAAAAACTCCCAACAAACTAAAAAGAGCGAATGTCCACCTCCAGTTTAACCATTGGCCTATAAATGCCCCCATTGGAACTCCTAGGATTAAAGATAATGACCAGCTTGAAACAATGAGACCCATCACCTTACTACGATGTTTATAAGGAATTTGGTCTGCTACAAAAGCATAGGCAGTAGGGACAAAAGCTCCAGCTGCTAATCCACAAAGTGCACGACCGATAAAAAATATCATTAAATGGGGTGCTATGACACATAGAGTTGTACCGAATGTAAAGATTAGTAGTCCAATTAACATATTGATTCGACGTGAAAATCTATCACCAATTGGAGTTAATAAGGTCGCCCCTAAAATAATGGATAAGCCATAAATACTGACGGATAATCCTACTATATCTATAGTCGAATTAAAACTTAGAGATAAATCAGGTAATAGTGGCGAAACAATAAGTTCTTCAGAACCAGCTAAAAAAATACCTAAAACAAGTGCAATAACGGTTAATACAGGAAATGAACTGATATCTTTGGATTGACTTTCTAATTTTTGAAGAGACAAATTTTTAAAACCTCCCTTAATATATGTAAAATGGAATGCATATAGTGTATGTTTTCAGTTTGAATATATACTGAATGTTATTAAAATTCGGTATATTTTTGATGCTCCTCTCCTTTAAAAATTGATTTTTTTACCTAGCTAGATGCACTTTTCTTTGATACTTGAAACGAAGCCCCCCTCCATTGTATAAATTAGAAGCATGAAAAACTTTCCTTTCATTCCATAATAAATTAAAATGTAGTGTATTACCATTTCAATTGAAATTATGTTTTGATGTATATATTTCAGTTGAATATATTTCGGGAGGGATTATATAATATTGAAAAATGATCAAATCAATTTTAAAATTTTAGAATTGTTGGTCAAGGATCCTCGTCTTTCAATGAGGGAGTTAGCCAGAAAAGTTAACTTATCTGCTCCATCTGTAACAGAAAGAATACGAAATATGGAGCATAATGGGATTATTGAGGGGTATACAACTAAAATTAATTACAAAAAATTAGGTTTTTCAATGGAAGCAATCATAAATATAACGATTAAAAGTGGAAATTATGAACGCTTTAAACGATGGATAGAAAATGATACAAGGATTGACTGTTGCTATCGAATTTCTGGAGAATTTTGCTACATGGCGAAGATTACAATTCGCAATCTGGAAGAGATTGAAATATTTATAGATTCTATTTCCGAATGGACGAATACCGTAACCTATGTTGTTCTTTCTGAAATAAGCACTAACCCGAAAATTCTTAGAATATGCAATGAATACTAATCAATTTCAAGGGATTTTTAGGGCTATATAGTATATTGGAGGTCATATAGATGGTAAAAAACAAAGTTGCAGTTGTAATGGGAGGAAGTCAAGGCATAGGAAAAGCTGTGGCAATGTGCTTGGCCCGTGAAGGGTATCAGGTTGTAGTTAATTCTCGAAATCCAGTACATATAGAATTGATTCTGGAAGAATTACATTCCATGTTTCCAGCAAATACATACAGGGGAGTTGTAGGTGATATACATGTAGAAAAAACTCGCAATCAATTGTTTAAAGAAGTCATGGATAGCTATGGCCGCTTGGACGTCTTAATTAATAACGTTCCAGGAGGAAAACCAGATTCATTCTTTCATAGCAATAATGGAGAGATAATAGAAAACTTTTCAAATAAAGCCATAACGTATATAGATTGCATGAGAAAAGCCTTTGATATGATGAAGATCCATCAGCATGGTAGAATTGTAAATATTGTAGGAAATCTGTGGAAAGAACCTAAAGAGAATATGTTTACAAACGGATTGATTAATGCGGCTATTATTAATGCTAGTAAAAATATTTCAACAGCTTTAGCACCCGAAGGGATTACAGTCAATTGTATAAATCCAGGTTTTATAGAGACGAATCGATATACAGGGTATATAAATAGTATGATGGAAAATAAAAATATAAGTGAGGAAAGAGCGACACAAGAGGTATTGAATCATATTCCCATGCATCGAGTCGGATTGCCAAAAGAACTCGCATCCTTAATTATATATTTGGTTTCGGAAGATGCTTCGTATATAACAGGTCAACAAATCTCAGTAGATGGTGGCTCTATACGAAGTATCTAGGTGTATCAAGAGGATAAGTAATCCATAAAAAAGAAGAAGGTAGAAACACTTCTTCTTTTTCTGAATATTCCACATCTAGTTCCAGGGCTTAGGGAATAAAATTATGATTTAGGAATCGAAAACTAAATGTAATGCTTTTATTCTTTTTATAAAAGTATCTAATTTACTGATATCAGCAACCATAGAGATTCTTATGAAATTTGCACCATTTTTTCCGAAAATTTCTCCAGGCGTTACAGCGACATGCGTGTTCTCCAATAAATATTGTGTGAAGCTGTAAGAAGTAAAGTTTTTAGGAATAGGTGCCCATATATAAAAAGAGCCTGTAGGCTTTTTTATATTCCAATTCAATTCATTTTTACATCTGTTTATAAAGTAGTCTATTCTTTTTTGATAAATACTATTTAAATGTTGTAAACATACTTGACTCTCTAACAAAGCTGTCTGCGTTGCTTCCTGAATAGCTCCAAAAAGACTGACAAAAACGTGATCTTGAAATTCGTTAATAGCTTGAATAATATGCTTATTCCCTACCGCAAAAGCTACTCTCCAGCCAGCCATATTATACGATTTAGACATAGTATACAGTTCAATGCCAGAATGACTAGCTCCTGTTGCTTGTAAAAAACTAACTGGTTTATCCCCCGTTAATCCTAACCCTCCATATGCAAAATCGTGAATTACTTTAATATTATGTTTTTCTGCAAAAGCTACAGTTTCCTCAAAAAATTCCAAATTGGCACTAGCCCCTGTTGGATTGCTAGGATAATTTAAATACATGATTTTGGCTTTTTTGCATATCTCCCGGTTTAATTCGTTATAGACCGGAAGATATCCATTGGATTCTTGCAAATTGAAATAATGAGGTGCTGCCTTTGCCATAAGAATACCTGATAAATACTCTGGATAACCAGGATCAGGTATTAATGCGATATCACCTTCCTCTAATAAACATTGACTAATCGTATACAACGCTGCTTTTCCACCATTACATATTGCAATTTCATGATTTGGGTCAAGAGAGACATTATATTCTCTTTTGTAAAATTCACTAATGGCTTCTTTTAAAAAATGATGTCCCCTAAAAGGGGGATATTTATGATGCATGGGATTAAGAGCAGCCTTTCTTAATGATTCTACTATATGGAATGGTGTAGGGAGATCCGGGTTCCCCTGACTTAAATTGATGACATCAATCCCTTGTTCTGTTAACGTCGAAACCCTAGTACTTATCATCAAAAACTCCTGTTTTGGTAGTCGCTTACGCGCATTTGAAGAATGTGTAATTTTCATATTTTAACTCCTATGTTCTCTATTTCTGTAAAATAGCAATGCTAACAACGAAAGAGTGTATATAAACTACTGAGCTGTATATCCACCGTCGACAGTCAAGGCACTTCCCGTAATATAACTAGCATGATCGGATGCAAGGAATGTCATGGTATTGGCAACCTCTTTCGCTGTACCTAAGCGACCTAAAGGACTTAATTTTTCTTTTTGTATTCGTACACTTTCTATATCTTCTTTATGATTTACTGCAAAAGATTTTTGGTTCAGTGGCGTATCAATAATTCCAGGACAAACACAATTTACCCGAATATTATATTTTGCATAATCAACCGCTAATGATTTTGTTAGTTGTAAGACACCGCCTTTACTAGCGTTATATGCAGCAATATTTGGCCATGCAACAAGACCGCTAACGGAACATGTATTAATAATCGCTCCTCTTTTTCTTGTAACCATATACCGTAGAGCATGTTTACTTCCTAAAAATACACCATTTAGATTTATATTCATAAGTCGATTCCAATCAGAAAGATCCATTTCATGAATCGCTCCTCCAATTTCGATTCCAGCATTATTTATAAAAACATGAAGATCTCCAAAGCGCTCTAATGTTGTAGTAATTAATTTCTCACAATCTTTTTCTTTTGTCATATCGGTATGGATAAAGAAAAGGTTGTCATTGTTATGTTTTAAAATAGCTTGATTACCATTCTGTTCATCTATATCCGCAATCACTACTTTCGCACCCAATGTTAAAAAAGCTTTTGCAGTTTCTAATCCTATTCCCGAAGCCCCACCCGTTATAATCACTACTTTCGCCTTTAAATCTTGCATATATGATGCCACCTTCCCTCCAGAGATTCTATCTATGTACCTTATATTTGAAAAAGAAACCCCCATTTTTTTATGCAAACCATATGCCTCTTGTAAATGGAGCTATAATAATTATGCTCAAAATACCCATTATTTTTTAAGTCGATTATATCTTGGTGGTAAAAATATGTTGATAGATTGCGAATCTACGGTCGAATTGTTTATGGCACTATGCGATTCACGAGGGTTACAAAAATAGGAACTTCCAAAACTCATAGAATGAGTCGTATCTTCAATTGTCATATCATACATACCATCTATACAAATGCCAATTTGCTCATTTTTATGTTTATGATTCGGCATTTCACCACCATTTTTAGGAATCGCTGCAATCATTATTTCTATCCAGTTTTCAACAAAAAATGTAACCTCCATACCCGGAAGTAAATCTCTTTTTTTATAGATCTTTAAAAAATATTCTGGAGGAAACGTGTATACTTCATTTTCATCGTAACGTTTTATGTCAATTGCAATTGTTTCTTGATTGGTGCAATTCTTTGCACCATGTAAAGTATTAGGTGGTGCTATATAAGCGGTATCTAAGGGGGACATTTTTCTTTCCACATTATCCACACGCATAAGGAGTTCCCCTGATATCACCATACCTAACTGCACTTCGGGATGCTGATGTAAAGGAACATCTAATCCTGGTGGTACATATGAAATAAGCACTTCGGTATTTCCTCTTTTCGTACAATATTGCCTTACACCATTCTCCCATTTTTTTAATATCGGTTCTGGAAAACATTCATTATAATTTTTTTTATCAGTGCTTATCAATTGAATCCTCTCCTTCCAAATACTGACCAACTCATAGGGATACTTTTAAATGTATACATAAATTTGAGCTGGTTTTGTTCTCTAGCTATTTCATTTGTAATAGCTAAATCATAAACTTTTTCTCTAACTAGCTCAGCTGCCATACTAGTAGAACTTACTTCTTTAAAAACAGCTTCTTTTCCTGTGTAATACTTCAGGAGACTGATAGGAGCTGGATGTGACACGATTGTGTGACTCTCTAATAATTCATCTTCAAAATAAAAACCTGGTCTAACAGCTAGTCCATACATTGGCGTATCACACCTGAATAATTGAAATAATTCTAAATCAGGATGCATATAAAAATTTTTTATGCCCTCATAAGCATGTGGAACGATGGCATACATCATGAGCCCTTCTAAGACTTGATCCATGCATTCTTCAAATGTTGCCATTAAATGTACATAATTGTCTATAGGAACACTCGGAATACAAGTGTGAATGAAAGATTTAGCGGCATATTCACTACTTGTACCACGAGGGCCCAAGGTTGCAACATGAAATACAGAGGATTGTACAGCGGCATTTTTTAAAATGATCAAATTTATCACCACACCATTCTTTTGAAAATATTAAATATTCTGAATAGAATACTAAATATCAATCTTACTATTGTCAACAATTTTAAAATAATACTTAGTTTTTAGAGAAAAAATCTTTATTCATGGTATGTGTAAAAAAGACAGATGCCCTCAAAATTGTCTATCCAAAATTAGATATGGCCAACTTATAATTCCTTCGGTCTCATCGCTTGTATCTAGACTCTGGTAGTGGGCATCTGTTTCTCTTTATATATTTATGGATGAATCCATTGTTGCTATAGGCCTTGTTGAGAAATAAATTAAGGACTTACTATGGAAATAGGACCATTGTACAATACGGTTGTAAGTATTCTATCTATGGGAGTGATGAGCTTGAAACGTGTTATGGGTGTAGTTTCTATCGCTTTATTAACTGGAACAATGATATTTGGTGTATCTAATACGTCAGCGTATGCTGATACTTCTTCACGGCCGTATCAGGTTATAACACCAGGTGAAGGAAATGAAAAAGCTACAATAGTGAGCTTCGATAATAAAATAGAGTTTGAATCTTATGTAAAGGAACATCCAATTGCACCTAATTTTTCGAAAGCATTACAATCATCTTCACAAATTTATTCTACCTTTTATCATGATATCAATTTAAAAGGCGCCCAATTCAATGTAAATGCAGGTAGAAATCCCGTCATCTTAACTAATTTTAATGCGGCTAGTAATGATAAGATCTCTTCCATACGTACACATAAGTTCGGTAATTATACAACAATTTATGAGCATAGTAATGCACAAGGTCGTGCATTGGCGATAGCGAACAATGGTAATTATCTAAATTTAACGGATTATAGTATGGGAGATGGAGAAAGAACATGGAATGATCAAGCTTCGTCTGCTATTGTAAAAGCAAATTAATACAAAAATCATGTATGGTTCCGGTTACGAAGTTACAAAAGTATAGATAGGACGGGACAATGATTCTGTTAACCACAATTCTTTACAGGTGCGAACATCCCAAACTAGTACCGTCCTAAATAGAGATTCCAAATTTCTTTACACAAATTCTACATACAAGAGGAGTACATATCGATGAAAAAAATAACAAAATGGATTTCACTGTTTTCACTCTCTTTTTTTATGATGGCTCATACAGGATCCGCACAAGGATTTGTAAATTTAAACCCTACAGATCGAACTATATTTTCAGAACCTTATTATTTAGATAACTATTCTTATTTTGGATGGGAAGTATCCAATCAAAAAAATAGTCAGTATCCCGTACAATATGAGATTATTAAAGATGGGACAATATTAAAAAGCGGAATGCTTCCAAAAGGTACGAGCATAAATGGGGGATTACCTAAATGGGGGAAAGGGGAATATTTATTGGTTTTAAAATGTAATAAGGGGTATTCAACAGGTTGTTCTGCTACCGGTACGGTTGCGATTGCAATGGAATAAAGCGTATTCCTGTTTATCCATTATATATGTAGAACTTTCTCAATATTTGTCGACGATGATGTGTGGTAAAATAAGTGTGGACATGAAACCCTTTCCGTTGTTCATACAATAAACGCAAAGAAGAAACGCTTTCATAAGGATTGCGTTTTTTCTTTTTGTAGAAAATTTGTTAATCAAAGTGAAATATGCTCGTTATCCCTGTTTCGTACGCAGATCATTCAGTAAGATATTTCTCAACCTATGAAATCTAGTAAATCAGAATCCATTATTGTATGGTTGTATATGCCATATATAACACTTTATTGGAGGGGTTTTACAAGATGAAATTACGAAACAATCAATCTATTTTAATTCCTAGTATTCTTGCTTGTTGTAGTTTTATGATAGCGGCGCCCTGTTCTGCGGCAGCGTTACCGACAGGAGAAAGTATCGTAGATTCTTCCAGACAAGTTACAGCATATCAATACACAGGATCAGAATGGTTAGATATCACACAAGTCTTTCAAAAAAATAATACCGTCTATCTTCGATTAGCTCCAGAAGGGGCAATGGATGCACCAGGACCATTGGTTTTGCCCCAAAAAATGAACGACCTATTCATAAAAAATACAAACAATTTAAAAGGATGGTACATGTATAAATACATGCGATATATAAAATATCCGAATGTACAAGAACTTCGATTTGATTTTTATGATAAAAATCAGCAATATCAAGGAACAGCATCCACGACCTATTGGTTACCTTAAATCCTTTGTCTCTAACATCAAATCGTTTATCGATAAGTAGAACGAGTACTCGCGATGATATTTTAAAATGTACCAAAATACGCAGGGAGATTTACGTATAAAAAAAGCAATATGCAAGGTAGGTGTGATGGGCCTACTTGGAATTTCTATGATTTCTACTTTACTATTTGGTAATATTAGTGCAGCTTCTGCACAAGAACAAGAAACGACGTATGCAACTCAGTATGAATTTACAATGAACAACTTGAATCAATATAATGGTTTGAGAGTAAAAGAAGTGGGAAATCCTACTATCTATTTAATTGATAATGGAACAAAAAGAGGAATTACTAGTCCAGAAGTATATAATCGTTTATTTCGAAATTGGGATAATGTGCATGAACTATTAACATTATCCGGTGTGCCAAACGGCACAGTAATTGATGGTAATATAGGTCTTGTTAAATTTGAAAATAACCCCAAAGTGTACTTGTTAGATAAAAATATCCATGGAAATACTGTCAAGAGATGGATTACTAGTCCTGCGGCAATGGACAAATATAACTTTAGGTGGGACATGCCTATCATGCCAGCATGGATGGAACATACGATTCCAGATGGAACATCTATTCATTCTTAAAAAATCAGGAGATAATTTTTACAAAACCGGGCAAAAAATGCCCGGTTTTTCTGAGGACATAAAGGACGAATACGTGAAAGTAATTATATGTAGGAGGACAAAATCATGCGAAATTTTGTAAAAAAGACCTGGCCATTTGCAGTTGTGGCGTCGTTAGTAGTTACTTCGGTAGCAACCTGGAATGTTACGCGTTCTAGTGAAGTGAATGCAGACGAAAAGAACCGTAATACGAAGATTAAAAATGTGATTGTATTAATTGGAGATGGTATGGGGCCTTCTTATATGACAGCACACCGCTATATGAAAGATAATCCTAAAACGTTTGAAATGGAATCTACTGCATTTGATACATACCTTGTAGGCACACAAAAGACTTATTCAGAAGATGAACATGAAAACATTACAGATTCTGCATCAGCCGCGACTGCAATGGCGTCGGGTGTGAAGACATATAATGCGGCAATCTCAGTTGATAATGATAAAACGGCAGTGAAAACAGTTCTTGAGCAAGCAAAAGAACACGGGAAATCAACAGGACTAGTCGCAACTGCTCCAATTACCCATGCGACACCAGCTGCTTTTGGGGCGCATGATATTCATCGCGACAATATGGATGCCATAGCAAATGATTATTTTGATGAAAAAGTGCAAGGGAAGCATAAAGTGGATGTTATGCTCGGCGGTGGCATGAAACACTTTGTAAGAGGAGATCGTAATCTGACAGAGGAGTTTAAACAGTCTGGTTATAGTTATGTAACTAATCGAGAGCAACTATTACAGGATAAAAATGACCAAATCCTTGGTTTATTTGCACCCAGTGGATTAGATAAAATGATTGATCGTGATGATAATACGCCGTCATTAGAAGAAATGACACAGGCAGCCATTGAACGTTTGAATAAAAATAAAAATGGGTTCTTCTTAATGGTGGAAGGTAGCCAAATTGACTGGGCTGGACATGATAATGATATTGTCGGTGCCATGAGTGAGATGGAAGACTTTGAAAGAGCATTTAAAGCGGTAATTGAGTTTGCGAAAAAAGATAAGCAGACACTAGTGGTTGCAACTGCAGACCACTCTACTGGTGGTTTATCTGTGGGGGCAAATGATGCGTATAATTTTAAAGTGGAACCAATTAAAGCCGCAAAACGTACACCTGATTTTATGGCCAATGAGATTATAAAAGGCGCAAGTGTAGAAGAGACCTTGAACACGTATATTGATTTACCATTAACACCCGAAGAAATAAAGACTGTAAAGGATGTCGCGCCATCAAAGGATGTGACCAAGATTGATAATGCCATTGAATCCATGTTCAACAAGCGTTCCGTCACAGGTTGGACGACAGGTGGACATACAGGTGAAGATGTGAATGTATATGCATTTGGGCCAGGTAAGTATGTATTCTTCGGTGTTCAAGAAAATACAAATATAGCAAAACGTATCTTTGCTATTGTCGGTGGTAGTGATCCAAATAAAGAGAGACAATAACCAAGAACAAGGGGAACTTAGACTCTCTTTTTTTAAAAAAAGATGGTATTACTTCGTGGTCTATAGTAAACATTTTATGATTAAGCCAATGAAATCATCATTGTATTCAATCTTTAGGCCTCTTCGAAAATTAAAACCGGATGGTAATTAATTGTGAAAAACCCTAAAAAATTCTCGGGAAAATGCCACTGACCAGAGAAGAACACAGGCAAAATCAGGTACTGTTCATCAAATGCATCTTACTTATGGAATGTATAACTGTGAATTTTGATACTGAACGATTAATTTTCGAAGAGGTCTTTTATGAAATATCTAAATATTCTTATGTTATTTTGGAGGAAAAATATGAAACAATTTGTAAAAGCAATAAAATCTCAAGTGGTAAATAACGTTCCATCCCCTCTCACAGAAAATCAAAAAGTATTATGGATTGCACATGAAATGGATAACAAAACAGGCTTATATCATGAACCGGTTTCTATTCAGATAAAAGGAGTTTTAGACATTCATCGATTGCAAAAAGCTTTACAGTATATCGTCAATCAGCACGTGGCCTTACAGATGAATATTATCGCTACACCAAAAGGTCCTAAGCAAATCATAAAAGAAGACATACAGGTAAAAATGATATGTTACGATTGGTGTGCGTATCGAGATGAAGAGAAAAGTCTGATGTTAGACCATGAATTACGAGAAGTGCTTCATGCACCGTTTGATTTTGCATCAAATACTTTATTTCGCTTTCAATTGTTCAAGTTAAAACAAAAGGAACACTTGCTCCATATGGTGTTTCATCATATTATGTTTGATGGATGGAGCTTAGGTTTATTTTTACAAAACTTAGAAGAAGCGTATGCTTCTAACGTAATAGATGAAGAAAAACCGCTTTCAACTATCGATGTATATCAAAATTTATTACATAAACAGCAGAATTACATTGGAACAGATTCTTATTTTAAATCTGAGACATATTGGTCTGAAAAATTAGAAGGACCTTTGTCTTGGAGTGAATTTCCTTCGAGCATGCCCAAACCTTTGAAAGGTTCGTATAAGGAAGGAGCTTATCAAACAATACTTGATTTTAATCTCAATGGTGCCGTTCATGATTTCTTCAAAAAATATTCTATCAGTAAGTATCGCGCATTACTGAGTATATATATTGTTTTATTACATCAAATGACAAATCAAACTGATTTGATAGTAGGAATGCCAATTAATATGAGAGAGCGTAATACCCAAGAACAAGACGTATTTGGCTATTTTGTAAATACAGTTCCCATTCGTGTAAAATTTTCACCGGAAAATACATTTCTAGAACTTGTTCAAAAAATTAATGTTTTGGTACAAGAAGCGCTTGTACATAAGGAATATCCTATTCAACATGTGATGAATCAATTAAGTAGGATGGAAGAACAAATAAGTTCAAATTTGTATCCAACTGTATTTAATATGGTGAATTTACCTTCATTTCACATGAAGGGGTTAGAAACAAAAGTGATTACTCATCAAAAAAGAGTAGGCGTATTTGATATGGTATGGCGAATGATGCAAACAGAAGAGAATCAGTTACATCTTGAGCTGGACTATAATGCGGCGTTATATACTGAAAAAGATGTTCAAACATTTGTAGAAAGGTTTCAACATCTTATGCAGACGCTCATAATAAATCATACTATACCTTTGCAAGATATAGATTTACTGTTACCGCAAGATTATGCACTTTACCAAAAAAATGCTGGAAGTCCTGTAAATTATAATGTCTCGGAAACATTAGATAAGCTTATTGATGAACGAGCAAATGAAAACCCTTCTGGTATTGCAATGACAATGGGAAAACAAAGTCTTACCTATCAAGAATTGCAGATGCAGTCCAATAGAGTAGCAGAAGCTTTATTGCAAAAAGGACTACAGAAGCAAGAGCGTGTAAGTATCCTCATGCATCGAAGTATTGATGCTATTGTTTCCATGATAGGCGTGTTAAAAGCAGGGGGTACTTATGTACCAATCGACCCGGAGTTCCCAATAGATCGTATACATTTCATTTTACAAGACAGTGGATCGACACATATCATTACGAATCAAAAGACGAATCTGCCACACATTTCATCTAATACGTCTATTATCATGTATGAAACGCTCTCTAAACAAATAGTAACGGAACAACTACAGAGTAAACACGCCACATATGATGCGGCATATATTATTTATACTTCTGGTTCAACAGGTAATCCAAAAGGAGTGTTGATTTCACATCAAAGTGTCCTGCAATTTATCCATTCGTTACAAGGAGAGTATGGTTTTCAAGAACAACAGGTACATCTGCAATTTGCTTCTTTTATATTCGATGCATCCGTATGGGAAATCTATGGTAGTTTATTAACGGGTGGGAGATTACATCTATTATCAGATATAGAAAGGAAATCGATTGATCATTTTATAGAAATCATACATGAGCAGAAAATCCATTACTGTCTATTACCAACTGTATTTTTTCATACATTAACCGAAGCATCTGCCCAGCAGTTAGAACTGTTAGCATCATTACAATATGTATTTGTGGGAGGAGAAACGCTTTTACCGGAAATGGTTCGAAACTGGCAAGCAAAGGTAGGTTTAGACATTCCAGTTGTGAATGCCTATGGTCCGACAGAAATAACGGTGTGCGCGACTACATATCCAGTCACACAACCATTACATGCTAAACAAACACATATACCTATCGGAAAACCGTTATCTCATACAAATATCTATGTATTAAATAAAGATGGAAAACGTTGTCCCCCTTATGTACCAGGTGAAATTTATATTGGTGGAAATAGCCTAGCAACAAAGTACATTAATCAGCCTGAAAAAACAAAAGAAACATTTATACAAATCCATATTCCAAATGCATCTGAAACAAAGGTATATAAAAGTGGAGACCAGGGACGTTTCACATATGATGGCCAAATTGAATTTTTAGGACGCATTGATAAACAAGTGAAAATAAGAGGATATCGGATTGAACTAGAAGAAATTGAAGAACGTTTGTTACAACATCCATCTATTCAGCAGGTAGTTGTTACGGTATACCAAAATGAGAATGAGCCTCAAAAGTTAATTGTTTTTTATAAGGAACTAGAAAATAGTAATATAAATACAATAGATTTACGAGAGTTTCTTTCAAAGACATTACCTAATTTTATGATACCAGATGCTATACAACCTGTAGATAGTTTCCCTGTAACACCTAGTGGGAAAATAGACCAGAAAGCTTTACTAGCAGTATACCATGTTAAATTGGTAAATCAGGATAAAATATTTGTTCCCCCTCATACAGATATAGAAAAACAATTGCAACAAATTTGGGGAGATGTATTACAAAAAAAGACTAAAACGATTAGTATTGAGGATGATTTTTTCACAATAGGTGGTCATTCATTACTAACAGTACAACTAATAAATCGGATTGAGACACAATTACATGTAAAAATTACTTTTAAAGATCTATACAAATACCGAACCATTCATACATGTTCTGCTTATATAGACAAATTAAGACCCATAGAACATAAGAATCCAGTTATGAGAGTGCCGGAGCAAGAAAGCTATCCCTTATCTCATGCACAACAACGACTCTGGTTTTTATATAAAAAGCACCCAGAATATCGTATGTATGATATCCCAATTCAAGTGCACATACAACCCGGAATACAAGCAACCTTATTGAAACAAGCCTTAGAAGAAATGATGAGAAGGCATGATATCTTTCGAACTAGATTTATAGAAAAAGACGGAGAGCCGATGCAGTGCGTGCAAGAAGAGATGGATCTGATCGTTCATGAAGTCGATATACAACCTATTGAAAAAGAACAACAAGAGGCGTATCGTTTAGCATCTATACAAAAAATCGATCATACCTCATTTGATTTAGAACAAGGACCTCTATTCCGAACCATGTTATTTACAGAGAACAGGAATTGTTCCTGGTTATATATCAATTTCCACCACATTATTATGGATGAATGGAGCTTACAACGATTTTTACAAGAGGTATTTGTTATCTATGAGGAGTTATCTGAGCATGGGGTGATTTCTTTTGTCCAGCCAGCTATTAGATATATTGATTACGTCGCATGGCAAAACAAACAGCTCGCTGCAGGTACATGGGAACAGGAAAAAAGATATTGGAAACAGGAATTACAAGATGCACCACCCTCTTTAGTTTTACCATTTGATAGAGTTCGTCCTAGTATAGCGTCACATCGCGGTGATATATTCTCTACGAAACTAAATAAGACAGATGTATCAGGATTGAAACATCTGGCACAACAAGAGCAAATATCTTTATATATGTTGTTATTCTCTGCTTATATTCATTTTTTACAACAAGTATCAGGGCAACAGGACCTTGTAGTGGGAACACCTGTAACAGGAAGGCAACATGAGGCATTTGAAGATATCCAAGGATTTTTTGTCAACACTGTGGCCATTCGTGTACATACAGCAAGTGCTTCTACTATGGAAGCATTGTGTAAAAAAGTAAAAGAAAAATGTTTGTTGGCTTTTCAGTATCAAAGCTATCCATTTGACCGAATCATTCAAGATGTAAATCCCGAACGAGGAAAACATGTGAATCCTATTTTTTCAACCATGTTTAGTTATCAACAAGATGCTATACAACAACAACCTCCTTATTGTTACCAGATACATCCTGTGAATACAAATATAAGTAAATTCGATTTATCTTTGGCATGTGAAGAAATAGATGGTGAAATAAATCTGCATTTTGAGTATGCTACAGATTTATTTGAAAGAGAAACTATTTCACGATTTATGAAACAATTCGTTCGTACATTGCAAGTATTACAAATAGACTTTACAACATCTTTTGGGCAATTAGATATGTTACCTAAAACAGACCATGCTTTGTATCAACAATTGAATGATACCGATTTACCCTTGCCTTCTTACCATTCTATACAAGAACGTTTTTATAAACAGGTGCATGCAAGGCCCGAAGCTGTTGCCATTGCTATGGAAGATAGGGTATATACGTATTATGAGATTAATCAGCGTTCCAATCAAGTTGCCCATGGTCTGATAGACCTTGGGGTACAAAAAGGTGATAGAGTATCGATTTTCTTGCATCGAAGTGTAGAAAGTATTATAGCTATGCTAGGAATTTTAAAAGCAGGTGCTACTTATGTACCAATTGATGTGAAATATCCGCTTGAACGTATACAGTATATTTTACAAGACAGTAAAACAACTGTGACTATAACCAAAATGGAGCTGCAGGAGGAACTAGCATTTTATCCAGGACATATCGTTTCGATTGAAAATTTATTCAAGTCGTCTATGGTTCAAGATATTCTAAACCCGAATATAGCAGAAGATACAGCTTATATGATTTATACATCCGGATCAACGGGAAAACCAAAAGGAACACTATTAAGGCATAAGGGTGTACTGAATCTAGTTGAATGGCGCTCTCGCACTTTTCAGGTAACAGAGAAAGATGTATTTTCACAGTTTTATTCACATAGTTTCGATTCATCTGTTTCAGAAATCTTTTCTGCTTTATTAACGGGAGCGAGATTACATCTACTCAATGAGGAACAACGTTTCTCAATACAAGCATATTGTCAGGCTATTTCTACCTACCGTATTACCATTTCAGATGTAGCAACAGCCTTTTTTAAACAGCTCGCAACCGAGTTGTCCGCTGTACAATTACAACAGCTGCAACCATTACGTGTACTGAGTATGGGAGGAGAAGCTGCGTCTGCGGAATCTATTCGAAACTGGCAATCTAAGCTTAATGATAAGGTATTGCTTGTCAACGAATATGGTCCTACAGAAACAACCGTGAGTTCTTTGTATTATCTAATTTCCAAACATGCATCCAGTGATATGATTCATGTACCAATTGGAAAACCAATTGCTAATACAAAAATTTATATTTTAAATGAAAATATGCAACTGTGTCCTACAGGGGTAATCGGAGAATTGTACATCGAAAGTGTGGGAACCGCCATTGGGTACAATAATCAACCCGAACGTACGAAACAAGCTTTTGTATCGAATCCTTTTTCTACAGATCCATCTGCTCGTTTATATCAAACCGGCGATCTGGTACGTCTATCGCAAGAAGGCTATGTGGAATATATGGGCCGCCGAGATCGTCAAGTGAAATTGAGAGGATATCGGATTGAGTTAGGTGAAATTGAAGACTGCCTGATAAAAGAACCACGAATTCAACAAGCTGTTGTACTATTACAGGAAGAAAAACAGGAATTGCATGCTTACTTTACAATTGCTGACACAGTAACTATAGATATAGAAGAGATGTATAACCATACATCAAGTCTTCTTCCTGAATACATGGTGCCGAAAGGATATGTATGTGTAAAGGAAATTCCTATTACACCAAATGGAAAAATCGACGTAGTAAAGCTTACGAAACAATATCCTGTACATTATCGAAAACAAAAAAACTATTTACGCCCGATTACAGAGACACAAACCATACTAGCAAATGTATGGGAGGAAATATTAGGGGTACAACATATCGGATTACAAGATGACTTTTTTGCATTAGGTGGCCATTCTTTAAAAATTATGCCGACTTTAGTCAAACTCAAGCCATATTTTACAACTTTGCATATACAAGATTTTTTCCAGTATCGGACAATCGAAAAATTAGCAGAGAAAATAGAAAAGGATAGACAACATAGGACGATAGAGGCCAATACAAATGAACAGAGTAGCAATGAAAATTATGGCATGCAGCAACCAAAAGCAATTCGTAAACAGCCTATTCCTTTACAGATTTCGAAACAATATTCGCGCTGTGTTTTATTAACTGGGGTAACAGGATTTTTAGGTGCCCATATTTTACACCAGTTATTATGTTTACCACATACAACGGTATATTGTTTAGCTCGTTCACAACATGCCGGATCAGTTGAACAGAGAGTCATGGAAAAGATGCAATTTTACTTTGATGAAACGGCGCTAGAACAAATGAAACATCGTGTACAGGTGATAGAGGGCAATTTAATTGAAAAACATGTGGGTCTGACAGCAGAAATGCAAAAGACATTAATTCGTAATATCGATACCATTATCCATTGTGGTGGAGATGTTCGACATTATGGAGATAGAGAACATTTTCAAAAGGTCAATGTAGAATCTACTCGCTATTTATTACAAATGAGTAAAAAGGCTGGAGCGCATTTTCATTATATTTCTACTGTCAGTATTTCGGGATATCGTACAGGTGATCCTGCCGAATTCGTGTTTTCAGAGCAAGATTTTGACCGAGGACAACAAGTAGAAAATGTATACGTAGAAAGCAAATTTTTTGCCGAAAAATTAGTTAGAAAAGCGATGAGAGAAGGCGTATCAGCAACCGTATATCGAGTAGGGAATTTAGTAGGTCGTACACAAGATGGAAAATTCCAACAAAATATAGAGGGCAATGCATTTTATCGTTTGATAAAAGCTCTTTTACTATTACAAAAAGCGCCAGACTTTTCAACCTACATTGATTTGGTACCTGTCGATTTTGGAAGTAAAGCAATTGTACAATTGGCATGCATAGAACAAAGTAAAGGAGAAACGTTCCATATTTGTAATCCTATTCAATTAGAGTGGAAACAGTTCATCTCACACTTACAAAAGACGGGTTATTTGATTGACGTAGTCAAAGGAACTGAATTTATGAATCTATTTACAAATCATACGCTAAGGGAAGAACAAATGCATGCGTTAGAAATGTTGATACCTGTATTAGAAGAAACGGATAAAAATATAGCAGCTATCATAACTTGTCAGCATACAGAACAATTTTTAAAAGCATTGGATATAACATGTGAACATCCGAATCAAGAATGGATTTCCAAATTAATTTCTTATGGTGAAATGATGGGATTTTTTCCGAAAAAAGTTTGTCACTACTTACCCATTAATAGATAAAAAACTTGTTTGGCTTTTGAACAAAATGATTTGTTGAACGATATTTTTTGTTCGTAAAGGAGCACCTTTCAGGGAGGTTCTATACCAACTCTGAAATATGTATTGCAT
>NZ_JBFPJH010000411.1:0-2660 GCF_040838255.1 Bacillus sp. C30
ACTTGGTGCCATCTTTTTTGTCTCATATCTTAGTATATGAAATTATATGCGCGATTTATAAATACAACAACCGTAACATACAATAAATCAACTATACGACAAATCTTAACAAGATTAAAATGAGACTACCTTTTCTTCCGCCACTTCCACAATTTCTAAAATTTGTAGCAGACTCTCCACTTCATAAGTCGGCTTAACACTCGTCGTATTCTCTTCTAAACTCGGATTATACCAACACGTATCAATACCGTAATCTTCTCCGCCTTTCATATCAGAAGTTAGCGAATCTCCAACCATTAGTACACTTGATTTATCAGTAATCCCAAACTTCTCAAAAGCATAATCAAAAATCTCACGCGCTGGTTTTTGATGGCCGACCTCTTCAGAAATAATAATATGATCAAAGAAGTTACATAAAGGCGAATTTCCAATTCTCGATTGTTGCACTTTTGTATATCCATTCGTAATGATACCTAACTTGCAATCTTGAAGGTTCTCACATAATTGCACTGCACCATCTATAAGATGTACTTCTTTTCCTAAGTTTTCAAGGTATACGTCACTAAAATGCTGCGCGTCTACTTCTATATTATGAAGAGCAAATAATTGTCTAAATCGATCTACCGCTAATTCACTTAGCGTAATCATTTTATTCTCTAAATCTCTCCATAATCCATTACTAATCTCTTTATAACTTGGAAGATAATCATTATACCCTGTAGGCATGCCAAATTGTACAAACGCGTTATGTAATGCGTTTCTTTCTGTTTCAGGGAAATCTAATAATGTATCGTCTACGTCGAATAGTATTACTTTGTATTTCATGATGTTCGCCTCAATTCCTATATTCTCATAGCTTAATTATAGCAACAACAATAAAAGGAGGCTAATCCAATCAGCCTCCCTCCTCATTATTTATCCCGCATTAACGGGCAGTAAGACTCCCGATTGGTGAAGGCTAATAAACAGTGGGGATGCCCCCCCCCCACTGATTAAAGTTTCACTTTATCTTCTAGCAATAACACTTTCATTTCCTCTAACGATTCTTTTGTAAAGCCGAGAGCTTTTTCAGCGTATGCTTCCACTGATCCGTATTGCTTTTTAACTTCATCAATCGCAGCTTGTAAATATTCAGCACGAGCTTCAAACATCGCACCTAATATTGCTCTACTTTCGTCGTTCTGTAATTTCGCACCTAAAAAGGCCATCATTTTTTCATTTAACTTTTCACGGAAACCGTTACTTAGTAAGTAGTCTTCCATTGCTGTTTTTTCCGGTACACCTAGTAAAAGTAATAATAATGCTGAGCCAAATCCTGTACGGTCTTTTCCAGCAGTACAGTGGTTTACTAACGGTAAGTTTTCCGGGTTTTGCGCCAGTTTTAAGAAGCTCACGAATGCTTCATTACCACTTACGAAATCTTGATTCATTTTCACAAGATACTCGCCTGGTTTCCCTAACATAGAAAGGTCACCAACTTGGAAAAATTCATTTATATTCAAGTCTTTCGCCAAGTCTTGCATAACTGGTAAGCACACTTGACGAGCACCTGTAACACTTGGGTTCGGCTTATGCTTCACTTCAAAATCTGTACGGTAGTCACAAATTAATTTTAAGCTAGACTTCTGTAAATACTCGATATCCCATTCTGTTAATCCTGCTAATTCTTCAGAACGATACAATTTACCCCATTTTACTTTACGGCCTTCAGTCGTTTCATATCCTCCCATATCACGGAAGTTAAACGCACCTTGTAATGGTAATCTACGCTCAGCTACTGTGACTGCTTGTCCATTACTTCCTACTAACCTAAAATATGGACGCTCATTTTCACTCGGGTTTTCAATTGTACATGCATCCCCACTTACTGTTACAAGTAATTCTCCATTTTCTTCAATATGATCTGGTGAAGTACTCCAATAAATACGAACTTCTTCTATATTATTTTCCCACTTTATATGTAACGTATTATCTTCATTTCGTTCTACAGTTACTTGTAGACAATTTCTTTGCTGCTTCATACTTTCACCAACGCTTTCTTCGTATAGTCTAATCCTTCTCTATTGTATTATAGGAAAGCTTACTTTGTCGTTTCGATTTTTCTTTTTATCTTACAAACATGCAAAAAGTTCTTTTACTTGTTCAAAATTTGTACATGGATTCCCACTAAATGAGTTCGAGAGAGTAAGCCATCCATCCTTCTAAAACCTTCTCACATATCGCTCAGTAGAGCTCAGCTGCTGACATCCGTTCTTTTCAAAGATATCCTTCATCCACTCGTTTTGTACATTTGTCTCGCCAATATAATAAGATGCGCCTATTTCTTTTAAGACAAACATTGCCCCTGTAAAGAATGCTGCTTCATACCCTTTATTTCGCATATTTGGAGCGACTGCGAAATACATAAGTTTTCCTTCTTCTAACGTACCTCTTTCAATATGCGGGATTACAATTCCTATTGGCTCTTCATCGATACTTGCTGTTAAACAATGTTCTTTCCATTGCCCACCTATTTCTTGTAGCATCGTATTTACAAATTGATCATAATCGATTTGTTCTCCCGTCACTTCATTCCACAGTGAATAAAAAGCGGCTTCGCCTATCTCTTCAATAAGCTTAAAATCAATTTCACTTTCTATATCTTCTACTTCATATATATC
>NZ_JBFPJH010000412.1:0-2639 GCF_040838255.1 Bacillus sp. C30
ATACTAGATCAAACATATAAAAACATTGAAATTGTAATTGTAGATGATGGAAGCAAAGATCAATCACCTTCCATCGTAAAAAACCTTGTACAAAAGTACCCCGGACAAATAAAATACGTCCCACAAGAAAATCAAGGCGTTTCAGTTGCTCGTAATACAGGAATTGAAAATGCTAGCGGAGAATATGTTGCTTTTCTTGATAGTGATGATTTATGGCATCCAACAAAAATCGAAAAACAAGTTGAAAGCATGCATAAAAACAACATGAACGCTTGTTATTGTGGCTATATGAACTTTTACGAAGAGACTGGTGAAAAAGTTGAGCACACGACAAACCTTATTAAAGGTGATATGACAAAAGCTTTCTTAACGCATCAAGTTGTTGCTCAGACGAGCACTTGGATTTTCAAAAGATCTATCGTGATGGATCATAATATTCGTTTCACACCAGGGTGTAGCTGGGGAGAAGATTTAGAATTTCTATTTAAATTAATGAGCGTTACAAATGTATGCTATGTAGATGAATATTTAACATATTATCGAATCTTATCCGAAGGAAATCTTTCTTCAAAGTATAAAGATTATGAATTAAAAACAGCAAAAGAATTAGAAGTGTTTAATCGAATGAAGGATTGGGTTCATAATAAATCAAAAGACTTAATCGTGAATGATTCTACAGAACTTATTGAAATCCTTGAAACTTATCTATTCCCATATACAGTCATTAACAATGCTTGTATATACATTAAAGGAAGCTCTAAGTTAGATAAATCACAAGTTCAATTAATCAAGGGCGATATAAATAAATATTGTCGCAAAATTTATTCAAAAAATGGAAAACGAAGCAAAAAGCTATACGCAATGCTTTGGTTTGTACGAATAAAGTTTATGTTTTCTTAAATAAAGAATACGCTTTTAAACATACTTTCCGTAAACAAATCAAATTTACAAATAGGACGAAGTGCGTCCTGAAAAATAGAAAGGTCTTGTTCCATGAAAACAAATAAAATCCTTAAAAACGCCTCCTACCTATTTGTAGGAAATATTACTGTTCGATTTGTACTTGCTATTGCGACCATTTTCTTTGCAAGATATGTTTCACCAAAGGAGTATGGGATGTTTACAACTGCTTTAGCAGTTTCCGCTGTTATTTGTTATTTTACAGATGCAGGTTTGACACATACATTTATGCGTGAAGGAACGAGAGGCAACGCTAACATTAGCGTACTAATTAGTAGTTATTTACGTATTCGTTTAGTATTAGCTATCGTAATTTCTGTGCTCTTCGCTATTTTCGCTCAGTTCTTCTATCCTGATGCTTACTTACGTGCGATGGTATATTGGGTTGTACTGCCGACAATGTTTGGAGCCACTTTACAAGGTGTTGGGATGGCTTACTTCCAAGTAACAGAACGCATGCAATTTACAGCGATTATTTCTGTAATACAAGGTGTAACAGCCGCAGCTGCTCTTCTACTAGGAATGTCCTTTAAATGGTCACTTATGATGGTTGCTGCCATGTACGGGATATCCAGTCTCGTAACAGGACTCATCGCCTTTATAATGGTAATTCGCCATACAACAGTTCATAAGGGCTGGGATAAAGGCATTTTAGATCAATTGCTCATTTTCACAATCAATGGCATTATCATTATGCTCTTACCACAGTTAGGGCCCATTATATTAGAAAAAGTTTCAACGTATGAGCAAGTTGGATTCTTTGGAGCTGCTTCTAAAATACCTGCTGTCCTTTATCAAATACCTGGTGTAATTGCAGCAGCCTTTTATCCAAAGTTATTTGCTTTTGGAAATGAAAAGAATATTGATGAACATAGAAAACTATCACAGTTCGAATTAAAACTTATGTCTTTCTTAGGAATGGGAATCTCCATTCCATTTATCGCTGATCCAAGCTTTTGGATTGTTACTTTATTAGGTGAACAATATGCACCAGCCGGTGATGCTCTTGCAATTTTAGCCTTTATGGTTATTTTACAATCTATCAACTATCCACTTGCTGATAATTTAACAACTATTGGTCAACAGTGGAAGCGTGCGACAACGATGGGAATTGGATTAGCTGTCGCTATCGTAAGTTACATCGTATTAGGTGGCCAATTTGGAATGATGGGAGCTGCGGTAGCTGCTATCATTACTGAGGTTACTTTATTAATCGGATTTACTTTATTCGTTCGTAAAGGATTTACATTACTATTCAAAGGGATTGTATTTAATACACTAGCATTTATAATCAGTTACGCCCTATACCGCACAGTATTAATTAACTTACCACCACTGGTAGCTCTAACACTTACTGGTATATTGTACGGTATTATTGGCCTTGCAATTGATCCACAAATACGCGGGTTGATTTTAGGATTTGTAAATAAAAAATTAGTTCGTAAAAACGCTTAAAAGCCAAAAGCCTTTCCTATTAAGAATGGAAAAGCTTTTGGCTTTTTATATACCATCATTTACAGAACATAAATTCTGAAGACTGCACTTCATTATTCTCGAATTTTCAGTGGTTAAAAATGCTATATATTCCATGTCAAATTGACTTACTTTCTGAGAATGCTTTATACTAAATTACAAGTAAACTATGAAACTCAATGCTTGTAAAATATATATGATACAAC
>NZ_JBFPJH010000413.1:0-2637 GCF_040838255.1 Bacillus sp. C30
TTGTTAGATTATATCTAACAATTTGCGTGCAGTTCGTGGAACAGCCCAACCTTTTTAATGATTAATTCGTTCATAGTTCGCTTTAGGTAAAATTGGAATAGAAATAGTGAAAGTTGTACCGTTTTGATTACTAGACATTTTTAATGTACCGTTATGATTTTGAATAATTTTCTTCGTTACTGACAAGCCCAGTCCTGTTCCTGAATCTTTTGTTGAGAAGAATGGATCAAAGATATATTCTTGAATAGCTGGAGGAACCCCAGTTCCGTTATCTGTGAAAGTAATCCGAACAAAGTTATCTAGGCGATAACTAGAGATTTGAATGGAAAGAGGTCTTTCGCCTCGAGCATCGATAGCATTTTGAAATAAATTTTAAAAAACTTGCACAAGTTCATGACGATCGATATTGACAAGTACACCATCTAATTCCGTAGAAAATTCATAGTCAATAGAAATGTTGTGTAAAAAACCTTCACTAGCAAGTAGTTGTTGAATATATTCGCGTAAAAACGTATTGATGGGAAAAGGTTCTCTAGTAAATTCACGCGTTTTTGAAATGGCTAAAAATTTTGTGATAATACTATTTGCACGATCTAGTTCAGGAATGAGTAGACTTTTAAACAATTCTTTATTGGATGGAGAAACGTTATCTTGTAGAAATTGCAAGTATCCACGTACCGTTGTAAGGGGATTTCGTACTTCATGAGCAATCCCAGCTGCGATTCGTCCTGCTAATGAAAATTTTTCTGCATCACGTTCTGTGTTTAAATAATGGAAGACACTAATAACTCTAAAAATCTCTCCGTTATAATCCCGAATAATTCGATTGTTTAAAATACCATAGTTTTTGTCTAACACTTCTTCATTATATATTTCTGTTCCTGTTCTTAATGTTTCAATCGCTTTAATTTGTTCTTCTGGCAAGTTTAGTAATTGTTGAATTGGCTTTCCAATTATATCATTTCGTACTACACCAAAATCATCTGCTGCAGCTTGATTACATAAAGTTATATTTCCTTTACTATCAACAAAGGTGACATGATGTGAAAAAGCATCAAAAATATGAACAAAGTATGTTTCAAGTTGTTCAAATAAAAATAATGAATCGCAAGTAAGTTGAAAATCAGCCTTTTTATTCTCTTTTTGTATGTTTTGAATGGAATGAGTCGTTCTCGTTTTCTTTATTTGTAAACCAATATGTGGATTTTTGTATGTGAAATGATGTGGTAATTGATTCACAAGCTCTTCATATAACCGCACTTTATTTTCTAGTTCTTCTATTCGTTTTTCATGAGATACAATATCATCGTTTGGAAGCATAAATAAATAGCCCCTCAATTTAAAAATTCTTCCATTTAGTATATCATATTTTTATACGGATACTCTTAAAGAAGGGGCTACTTAATGAAATTGATTAGCTGAAATGTCCGGGAAGTGAGTAGAATGGATAGAAGGTGAAGTTAAAAAGGGAGGTATATATTTGCTTTTCATTGGAGTGACAGGGTGGGGAGATCATGATTCTTTATATATAAATCCCTATGAAAATAGAAATAAATTGCGAACTTATAGTGAGCATTTTCCCATTGTGGAAGTAGATAGTTCATTTTATGCGATACAACCTGCGCGGAATTATACAAAATGGGCGATGGAAACGCCGAAAGATTTTTCTTTTATAGTAAAAGCCTATCAAGGAATGACAGGACATATGAAAGGGGAAATCCCTTTTTCTACGTTCGATGAGATGTTTGATGTGTATAAACAATCCATTCTTCCTTTAATAGAAGCAAATAAATTAAAAATGATTTTATTTCAATATCCACCATGGTTTGATTGTAAAGTGAAAAATGTAGATTTACTTCGATACACGAAAGAAAAAATGGAAGATTTACCATGTGCAATAGAATTTCGAAATCAAACATGGTTTTATCCAGAAATGAGAGATAAGACGTTACAGTTTTTAGAAAAAGAAAACTGGATTCATACAATTTGCGATGAGCCTCAGGCTGGAATAGGATCAGTACCGCTTATATTAGAGGCAACAAACTCGGACATGGCATTAATACGTTTTCATGGCCGAAATGTTCATGGTTGGCTGGATAAAGGAGAAAATTGGAGAGCGGTTCGCTGTTTATATCGTTATAATAGTAAAGAATTGGCGGAATGGGTAGAACGATTAGAGCGATTGAAAAAGAAGACGAAGGATATATTTGTATTGTTTAATAATAATTCGGGCGGAGATGCAGCGGATAATGCGAAACAGCTTATGAAAATGATGAACATTACATATGGTGAGCCGAAGCCTGAGCAATTAAATTTGTTTGAATGATGATAAACAAGAAAGGCACTGTACAAACAGGGGGAATGTACAGTGCCTTTCTATATGAAAAAGAGGGGTAACAATGTAACTGAGAGTTTGGTTGATTCATCAATTGTTGGCTTCATAATAAATGATAATGGTTATCATTATCATTGTCAATGGTTTTTCGGAAAATAAGTAAAAAACTTTTTATCCCGCTATTTGCGGCAGTAAAACTCCTACCTCAAAATTCGGCTGAAGCAAAGAAGTTAGGTGGGAGCCCTGCTGCCCGTAAACGCCCGATTGGTGAAGGCTAATAATCAGTGGGGGATGAACAAAAC
>NZ_JBFPJH010000414.1:0-2636 GCF_040838255.1 Bacillus sp. C30
AAATATAGGAGCAAATTCTTTCCCGTATAAATTTTTTTGATCCATCTGTAACTCTTCTAAATCTTTTACCGTATACTTATCCTTCTCTTGCAAAAACTCTTGAATACGCATTTGCCTGTAGGGTTGCGCCCACGTATTACTGATATGGTACGGATAATTATCATCAACAATTTTATTATTTGCAGTTGAAATAAACCCTTGTTTTGGATTTATTACTTTCGGTAGCTGATCAAACGGAATATACCCTTCCCATTCATATTCGTCTGTCCATCCTGGCACTGGCAAACTACCATCACCTTTTTTACGTATCGGTATATTTCCATTCGCTTTGTAAGCAATGGTTCCGTCATTTGATGCAAACACAAAGTTTTGAGTTGGTGTATGAAAATCTTGAAGAGCAGTTTCAAACTCATTCCAGTCTTTCGCTTTATTCATATTTAATACAGCCTTTAATTCAGCTGATGGCTCTAAAGCAGTCCATTTCAAAGCGAATACTGTTTTCGTTTTCTCTTTCCCTTTATCTGCAAACTCTGAAATTACTGGACCATGCCTCGTAACCGTCACGTTATACGGAATTGTTTTCCCGCCTTTTACTTTAATAGATTCATCAACAACCGTAGCTTTTTCCCACTTATCGTTATACAAAAATTCATTTTCATTATTAGGATTTCGCTTCTCAATATATAAATCTTGCACATCAGGACCAGTATTCGTAACGCCCCATGCTATTTTGTCATTGTGACCTAATATAACACCTGGTACTCCTGCGAAAATAACGCCACTCACATTTAAATCTTTCATTTCAAGTTGCGATTGATACCAAATAGAAGGCGTCGCAAGAGATAAATGAGGATCATCTGCTAAAATTGGCTTACCAGACGCACTCTTCTCACCGCTTATGACCCAGTTATTACTACCGTTAAACTCAGGCGGAATGATCGTTTTTGCAAAACTTTGTGCTACGTCCACATTTGTATTTTTCAGTTCAGCTAGCAATCTAGGCGCATCTTTCGGATATGTAGGAAATAGCTCATTTGCTTGCTCTTTCGGTAAATTTTTCAGCGCCCAATATCGAAATGCCTGTCCGTGCCAATGTCCGCCTAAATCAAACGCCATATACTTTCCAATCGTTAAAGAATCCACGATTGACCATTCAGCAGGTTCATAACCTAATAGAGTAAACTCCACTGGCAATTTCTTTTCGGCCTTCGCTTCACGTATAAAGGTATTCACCCCATCAGCAAATGACTGCAGGGCATATTTCGCTTCTCCATCATATTGACTAACAGATGCTTCTGCCGCTCGCCGTAAACCGAGCGTTCGAAACAATTTATCTCGATCAACAGCTGCTTCCCCTACAACTTCACTTAACATACCAGAAGCTTGTCTTCTACTTAAATCCATTTGAAACAAACGATCTTGCGCTTGTACGTATCCTTGCGAAAAATATAAATCATGCGCATTTTCCGCTTTAATATGTGGTACACCTTTACTATCTCGTTTCACCGCAACAGCATGTTGTAAATCCTCAAGTTTTATCGTTCCATCTATCTTTGGCATAGAACTAAGCGTATATATGTTCAAAAAAATCGCTGTACAAATAACTAATAAAAGAACGATACTACTAGACCAAATAAAAATTCTTTTTCCCCTATTTCGTTTCTTTTTTATGACGACTTCCATACAATCCCTCCTCTCTCAATCTATTCGCTTCTATTGTGAAAGAACCTTTTAGAAAAGAAGAAATCATTACTTGCTCATGCTATGGATCATACAAACTGAATACTTCTCTCTTACGCACTATTTCCTTTCCTTTATTGAAGCTTACTCGTCCTTTCTTACACCAATTCTTCAAAATCCCCTTTACATAAGCGAACGTCCCCTTATTATTTTCAAACGCAATTTTAAGTGCCTCTAGTACTTTATCTCCTGAAACTCTTTGCATCCATCCCTTTAATTCCTTCACTATATATGGAGATAAACTACTAATATTTTGTTCGTAAAACTTGTAAACTTCACTATGCGGAGTGACCTCCTCTACTCTTTCTACCTCTTCCTTCTCTTGAATAATTACTTGTTGTGAATTACTATCAATCTCTTCCTCTGGCATACCAAAATACTGAAGTAATAACGGAATCTTGCATTCTTCTTCAAGACATTTACGCAAAAACTTATGTAGGAACTCTTTACTTTTCACCATTTTCAGCTCACGTAATACACATTTCTCTATGTTCGTATTAAAAATAGGATTATAGTGTAACCAATTTATAATGAATAACTCTTTCGTTTCCGCATCATATAAAATCTTCCCGTATTCCACAAACCGGTTCAATAACTTCTCAACAGTTTCCATACTGTAACCAGTTTCAAGCTCTGCCAAACGTTTTGGCAATATGTAAATACCACATTGCTTCGTTTTCGTACCAGTTAACAAATATATGTAAAAATAACGCTCTTCTGGCGTTAAATCTAATATGAATTCATCTTGCCAAAAGTTCACCTGCACATTACGGTACACCGCCATCAGTTTTCCTCCCGCTCTTTACTAGTAAAAAGGAAAATTCCAATCCTTCAATATAAATATAGGAATGAGGTAACGGTTTTGGCATTCAAGTTCCAAATTTTTTTACTACTAC
>NZ_JBFPJH010000415.1:0-2627 GCF_040838255.1 Bacillus sp. C30
TATCATAATATAAATTTTATTTCAAAACAAGAGCCAATTTTCTTATTTTTATACATTATTTTCAATTATCACTGTTTTATACGTAACTTTTCCGAACTATTTTTACAAGTTGATGAGCAACCATACCAATTAGTGTACCAATTAAAACGAAGAAACAAATAAATCCGTATCCCATTCCTTCCCAACCACCAATAGCGATCATTGTTACAGGAAAGAAAGCTAAACAAAGAAGTACTAAACTAAGTGCAAATATAATATCAAACTGTTTGTCTGGAAAACGTTTCTTTAGTAAATATGACATAAAAAATACAAGGAGAACGGTGACTCCACCAATGATGTAAAAGATACCAAATCCATCTAGCCAATCCATAGTATTCCCTCCTTCCATTCATTCCCTTATACTTATTATATGTTTAATTTTTCTGAAAATAAATAACAAAATTTTATTCAAAAATATATTTTTATTACCAGGTATTAATAGTAATATATAAGAATAGGTTTTATATAATCAGGAGGGAAACTTTATGGATAAAGCATTAACAAATCGCGTCATTATTTTATCTTTTGACTGCTTATCAGCTTTAGATTTTCCTATATTACAAAAACTACCTAATTTCCAAACTTTAATAAAAAGGGGCGCGATTACGAAAAAAGTGGAGCCAATTTATCCTTCTGTAACATATCCAAGCCACTCAACAATCGTAACCGGTAATTATCCTAATAAGCATGGCGTTGTCAGCAATACATTACTTCAACCAGGACGTGAGTCACCAGATTGGCATTGGTACCGAAAGTCCATTAACGGGACAACTTTATATGATGAAGCACGCAAAGCAAATTTAACGACAGCAGCCCTTCTATGGCCTGTTACTGGAAGAGCAAATATCGATTACAATTTACCAGAAATTTTTCCAAATAGACCGTGGCAAAATCAAATTTTAGTTTCATTATATAGCGGTAGCCCGCTATATCAATTAGATTTAAATCGTCGTTTCGGCCATATACGAAATGGATTGTCACAGCCTGAGCTTGATAATTTCGTCCTTGCTTCTGCCGTACATACAATTCAGACGAAAAAGCCTAATGTTATGTTTGTACATTTTACTGATTTAGATACTCAAAGACATTACCATGGCTTCGAGTCTGAGGAAACAGTAGCTGCAATCCACAGACACGACGAACGCCTCGGAAAAATTATCCATACATTAAAAGAAAGTGGTATATACGAAGAAAGTACAATTATTGCACTTGGTGACCATAGCGCTTTAAGTGAAAACAAAGCAATCCAATTAAATGTCCTATTCTGTCAAAAAGGGCTTATATCCGTAAATAAACGTGGAAAAATACACGATTGGAAAGCTTATTGCCAAAGCTGTGATGGATCTGCCTACGTACATGTAAAGGATAAAAATGATACTGAAACGATTAAAGAGATTCAACTTCTTCTTGAAGAGCTTCTTCAGGATAAACAAAATGGAATTGAATTTATTCTGCACGATGAAGATGCAAAAGAACGTGGCGCTGATGGTAATTGCTTATTTATGCTAGAGGCCATGGAAGGTTATTACTTCATTGAAAATTATACAGGTGATTTCATAAAAGAAATTAATAAAGAAGATGTTAATTCTAGTAAGAAATATACATTTGGAACACATGGATATTCCCCAACAAAACCTAACTATGAAACAATTTTTATGGCTGCTGGGAAAGGCATTCAAAGCGGCGTTACAATTCCGTATATGAGACTGATTGATGAAGGTCCGACTATCGCTAGGTTACTCGGTTTGCACTTAGGTGAAACAGACGGCGCAATTGTAGAGGATTTACTTCAATTGTAAAGAACTGTGTATATATGTAAAAGTTATGTAAAAATCATCACTGTTTCTCTTTTTATAATTTTTATTTTTGTACACTGTTAGTAGAACAAATTTAAGGGGGAACATTATATGAAAAAAATGTCCAGACAAGAAAAAAGCTGGATATTGTACGATTGGGCGAACTCGGTATATTCGCTCGTCATTACAACTGCATTATTTCCAATTTACTTTAAAGCAGCTGCAAAAGAAGCTGGACTATCTGGCGCAACTTCAACAGCCTATTGGGGATATGCAAACTCGTTCGCTACACTTTTAATTTCTATACTCGCTCCTATTCTCGGCACAGTTGCTGATTATAAGGGATTTAAAAAACGATTTTTCACATTCTTCTTTGGACTCGGTATCGTATTTACAAGTATGCTAGCAATTGTTCCAACATCTCAGTGGTACTTATTACTAGGATGCTATATGCTCGCATTAGTTGGCTTTGCTGGAGCAAATATTTTTTATGATGCATTTCTAGTAGATGTTACCTCTGGAGATAGAATGGACCGAATTTCTACGCGAGGTTTTGCATTAGGTTACATTGGGAGCACAATTCCTTTTATCGGTTGTATTGCTCTTATTATTCTTGCTCAAAAAGGAACTATCCCCTTATCAGTCGGAATTGCTAGTCAAATTTCCTTTGCAATAACAGCTCTTTGGTGGGGACTATTTACGATACCAATGCTAAAAAATGTAGAGCAAACACACTATATTGAACGTCATCCAAGACCAATTGCAATGAGCTTCAAGCGCCTTGCTAATACG
>NZ_JBFPJH010000416.1:0-2622 GCF_040838255.1 Bacillus sp. C30
ATTCTTACTAAAACTATTGACTTTATGAATGGATTTTTAATACAATTATATTTCGACTGAAAAAAATGGAACGGACAGGAGGGAATCATCAAATGAACAACATTTTTGACGAAGAGTTACAAAAAATGAAAGATACTTTAAGTACGATGGATGATCAATTAGAACAGCTTGAAAAAATCCCGGTTTATTATGGAGAAGATTTTAAAGAGCAAATTCTTGAAAGTATGAGGGAGTCTAATAGACAAAGCTTACGTATTGGTGTACATGAGCCGTATTTTGGAAGATTAGACTTTCAGGAGGATGGCAAGGAAGACGTAATGCCGATTTACATCGGTAAAGTAGGTGTTTCAGATAAAGATACGATGAAACCAATTGTAATTGATTGGCGTGCACCTGTCGCAAGTATGTTTTATTCATTTACCGGTGGTGAAGAATTAGCATTTTATCATTCACCAGACGGATTAGTAGAAGGCGATGTTTATTTAAAACGAAACATTTCGATTCGAAAGAGAGAACTAGAACGTGTTGTTGATACATATGTGAAAGGAAATGAAGATGTCTCACATGCTGATGATTTTCTTCTATATCGATTAGGTGAGAATAAAGATAATAAATTGAAAGATATCGTTTCGACTATACAATCGGAGCAAAATGATATTATTCGTGCGGAAAGAAACTTACCGTTATTAATTCAAGGGGTTGCAGGGAGCGGAAAAACAACAATCGCTTTACATCGCCTTGCTTTTTTAATTTATGAATATCGTGAACAACTTGAAGCGGAGAGAATGATCGTATTCGCTCCAAACAGTTTGTTTTTAGACTATATTTCAAGTGTACTTCCTGAGTTAGGGGTAGGAAATATTAGTCAAACAACGTTTCCAGATTGGGCATTACGTACGTTAGATGGTTCGGTGAAACTGAAGCAGACAGAAGAAAAATTGAAAGAAGCTTTCTCAATTAATCGCGATGAAAAAAAGGTTATGCTAGGTAAATTGAAAGGCACGCTGGAATTTAAGTCGTTTATTGAAGAAAGAATGATTCAATTTGAAAAAGATTTAGTGCCAACAAAAGATTTTGAGGCATGGGATAAAGCTGTTATTCCAGTGGAAGACGTTAAAAAATGGATGCAGGTTGAATATAAACACTATCCATTAAAGAAAAGAAGAGAACGTTTAGTCGGCCGTATGAAGCGCTGGATTGAAATTGAGCTTAAAAAGTTTGGAGAAACAAACGAGAAAAAATTACTAAAAAAAGAAGCGACAAAGAGATTGAACACATATATGAATTTTTGGCCGAAAATGAGCCCGCTTTCACTATATAATTCAATGATAAAGAGTAAAGAAATACTCGAAGTATTACCTGAAGAACTTGTTCAAGAAACAGAAAAGAATTGTCGTAAAAAAGAAGTGTATGTAGAAGACTTACCAGCTTTAATTTACATACAACATCGCATAACAGGAATTGAAATTGGACAAAAGTTCCATCACGTCGTTATTGATGAAGCGCAAGATTTCTCGCCATTCCAAGTATATGTATTAAAAGAAATTACACTAGGTAATTCTTTCACTATATTAGGTGATTTATCTCAAGCAATTTATGATTATCAAGGAATTGAAGACTGGGGTGCTTTTAAGGAAGTATTCCAAGAAACAGGTTATTATGAATTGACGAGAAGTTATCGTTCTACAAAAGAAATTATTGAATTCGCGAATGAAATAATTAAAAATGCAGAGATTCCAGTGGGACTCGCAACTCCAGTTTTCCGTAGCGGTGAAGACGTGAAAGTAATTCCGGCAGAGGACCAATTTACTGAAGTTTTAAAGACATTACAGCATTTGCAAACTGAAGATGTGAAAACAATCGCGGTAATTGGAAGAACAGACGATGAATGCCGTGATATATATGAGAAGTTAACAAATGCAGAGTTGACTGTTAATGTCATTGAAGCAGATCAAAGTAAATATGAAGGTGGTATTTCGGTAGTACCTGTATATTTGGCGAAAGGTTTAGAATTTGATGCCGTACTTCTAATCGACGTTGATGAGGAACATTACAAAAATACAAAACATGATGCGAAATTATTGTATGTCGGATGTACGAGATCGCTTCATGATTTATGGATTTTCCATAGTGGGGAAGCGTCGCCATTAATTAAGGGAATAAAATAAATAAAAAAGAGGATTTTCTAGTAATAAACAGAAAAACCTCTTTTTTTCTATATAAGGATATAGGGGGAATGGATATGATTACAAAAGTAATAACAAAAAGAAATTGGGAAATCGCAAAAACAACTAGAGAAATTAATGAAAAATCACTAATAGAAGAGGGATTTATTCATTGTTCATTATTAGACCAAGCTTTAATAGTTGCGGAAACATATTTCAGTCATGAAGAAGATGTTTTATTACTTACAATTGATCCATCCCTAGTAAAAGCAGAAATAAAATATGAACTTGCTACTAACGGTCAAGAATACCCGCATGTATATGGAGTAATCAATTTTGAGGCAATTGTAGGTGTTGCTCCATTTTTTAAAGAAAAGGGAGATTTTTTATTACCAGAGGGACAAAGTTAAGAGTGTTATAGGTATTTAAGTTAGCTAGAAAAGCGCAAATTATATAG
>NZ_JBFPJH010000417.1:0-2611 GCF_040838255.1 Bacillus sp. C30
AATGGATATTGCTTATAATCTTATTACTACCTCCGCTATACATCATTTATATGACGTTTCGAATGAATAAAGTTGCTCGTGAAACATTGAGTAATCACTCTCCATACGTTCTTATATTAGGTGCAAAGTTATTTGGAGATAGACCGTCTTTATCTCTTCAAAATCGTTTGGATATAGCGTTGGAATATTTACATGCTCACCCTGAGGTGAAAGTAATTGTTTCAGGTGGTCAAGGGGAAGATGAAGATATACCGGAAGCTCACAGTATGAGAAACTATTTAATGGTACATGGTATAGATGAGAATCGTATTTTAATTGAAGACCGCTCTACAAATACGTATGAAAATTTAAAGTTTAGTATGGATTTATATGATGTAAAGCATGCGGTAGTTGTAAGTAATACGTATCATTTATATCGAACGAAAATAATTGCAAAGCGTTTAGGGATAAAGATGGAAGCTTTGGCTGCTGAAACACCGAGACGCTCTAAGAAAAAAGCGTATGTGCGTGAATATGCTGCAATTATGAAAACAATATTGTTCGACCGTTAGAGCTCAAATGAGAGCTCTTTTTTTGTATAATAAAGCGTATCATTTGAAATGAATGCTATATTCCATCAAAATAAAGGAAACAACATGAAAGGAGTTGTGTCTGTGATTCAATTTAATCATGTGTCAAAAGCGTATGAAGATGGCACAAAAGCAGTGGATTCATTACATTTAGAAATTAAAAAAGGAGAATTTTTTGTTCTCATTGGTCCGAGTGGTTGCGGGAAAACAACGACAATGAAGATGATTAACCGTTTAATTGAAACGACGGAAGGATCAATTTTAATCGATGGAAAAGATATTCAACAATATAACATAAACGAACTACGTTGGAATATAGGGTACGTGTTGCAGCAGATTGCGCTGTTTCCACATATGACAATTGCTGAAAATATTGCAGTTGTCCCTGAAATGAGAAAATGGACCAAAAAGGAAATAAAAGCACGTGTCGATGACTTGCTACAGATGGTTGGGCTCGATCCAGATGTATATCGTGATCGTATGCCGGATGAATTGTCGGGAGGGCAGAAACAACGTGTTGGTGTCGTACGGGCATTAGCCGCAAACCCGAAAATTGTACTTATGGACGAACCATTTAGTGCGTTAGATCCGTTAAGTAGGGAGCAGCTTCAGAAGGATATCGTACAACTGCAAAAAAAGATTCAAAAAACAATCGTGTTCGTAACGCACGATATGCAAGAGGCTTTATCACTTGGTGATCGTATTTGTGTAATGAAAGAAGGAAAAGTTGTTCAATTAGATACACCAGAAGGAATTATACATAACCCGAAAAATGAGTTTGTAGAGGAGTTCATTGGAAATCGTGGACGACCTTGGTATGAGGGGAAGAGTATAGAAGAGGTATTGCCGCGAGACGAGGGTATACGAGTTGAAGGGAATGCTTTATCTTTACATTCGTCATTACAAGAAGCACTAGTCCGCTTACAAACTGAAGAGTCAGTGCCGGTTGAAGAGCATGGTCAATATGTTGGAGCGTTAACAAGTCGTCATATTGTCAATTACATTGTTGAACAAATGAAGGAAAGAGGCTAAACAGTGACTGATTTTATTCAAACGTTCCAAGAACGAAAAGTAGAATTGCTAAGTGCATTAAGTGAGCATTTACAAATATCGCTTATTTCACTATTTTTTGCAGTAATTATTGCAGTGCCGCTCGGCATTATATTAACGAGAAAAGAACGAATGGCTGAATTTATTATAGGGACTTCTGCTGTTATGCAGACAGTGCCCTCACTTGCTTTACTTGGACTATTAATTCCGTTAGTAGGAATTGGAAAACTGCCAGCTATAATCGCATTAGTTGTGTATGCACTATTACCTATTTTACGAAATACATATACAGGAATACGGGAATTAGATGAATCACTTATAGAAGCGGCGAGAGCTATGGGGATGAATAGCTGGAAAAGATTATGGAAGGTAGAGCTTCCGCTCGCATTGCCAATTATTATGGCTGGTATTCGTACAGCAATGGTATTAATTGTTGGAACGGCTACATTAGCTGCTTTAATAGGCGCTGGTGGGCTCGGTAAGCTCATATTATTAGGCATAGATCGAAATGACCATGCGCTTATCATTTTAGGGGCCGTACCAGCTGCGTTACTCGCTTTATTCTTTGATATAGTACTTCGCATACTTGAGAGCCCGAAACGCTCTTCTAAGCGCGTTATATTGACGATATGTATAGTTGTAGTAATGATAGCTGCTCCATTTCTTTGGAATACCGAAAAGAAAGACATAGTTATTGCTGGTAAACTTGGATCTGAACCAGAAATATTAATTCAAATGTACAAGCAACTTATTGAACAGGATACAGATTTACAAGTGGAATTAAAGCCAGGCCTTGGAAAAACAGCATTTGTATTCGAAGCGTTAAAATCAGGTGAAGTAGATATATACCCAGAATTTTCAGGTACAGCTTTATCTACTTTCGTGAAAGAAGAACCGAAAAGTACAAATCGTGATGAAGTATATGAACAAGCTCGTATTGGAATGGAAAAGAAATATAATATGGTTATGTTAAAGCCAATGGGGTATAACAA
>NZ_JBFPJH010000418.1:0-2596 GCF_040838255.1 Bacillus sp. C30
AAATATTACATATAGTAAATGGAAACTTATGGTGTAATTCTTTTAACAGGCTTAACATGATAACCATTATATAAGGTGCTTAGGCTCCTTTGAAAAAGTTCTTCTTTTCTGAAAAATGAATATTGATTCGTTATATGTAATAAAAATTCATAATAATAATTTTGTGTTTTCTAAATTTATTCCTTTACATCAATGTGTATTATTTATTACAACAGCTTTCATGTCAAAGATAAGATGTGAAAGAAAAGGGAAATATAAGTATCTTTATAACGAGTTCCTAATATAATCAATGTGTTAACGAAAGGAACTCTGTATTATGTTTGCTTTTCTATTAACTAATACAGCTTCAAAAAATAGACACAATTGTTACATACCAATTGTAATTTATTATCTATTCATAATTCTGTTTATTCTGTCTTTCTAAAAATAAAAAAATATTAGACTCGCAAATATAAACGTTATAATGAGGGCGTCGAGAGGTAACCGATTACCTACGAAGAAAATATCAAACATTTTAAAATTGGACAGACTGAAACGATTAATTACAGAAAGGTGTGTGACCAGAAGGGGAATTTCTTCAAAATAGTTTAGTAGCAGCGGACATCGTATTAGCTGGTGTAAACAATATCATCAATGGAAGTATAGGGTTGGAGGATAAATGCCTCGCACATTAAGAGAGACAGCTTTAGGTGGAATCGTTTACAATATGGCGCATCTAGTAAGCGGTTCATTTTTTAAGAATGGTCTATATTCTTAAGCCTAAAAAGAGACGTAAGAATAGGATACAAGGGGGATTTATTATATGAATGGGAATACTGCAAAAAAAATAGAATTTCAAGCTGAAAATAATGCAGTGAAAAATGAGAAATATCTAGATCCTAAAAAGTGGCATAAACAAGATACTACTTGGGCATTGAGCCTTTTTGGAACAGCAATTGGTGCAGGAGTACTCTTTTTACCTATTAATGCAGGTTCAGGTGGTTTATTATCATTACTGTTAATTACGATACTTGCATTTCCTGTTATGTATTATTCACATAGGGCACTTGCTAAAATGATATACGCTTCTAATTCTGCTGATGAGGGGATTACAGGCACAATAAGAGAGTATTTCGGAAATAAGGCAAGTATAATTTTTAACATAGTATATTTCGTTTCAATTTATACGATCGTGCTGATGTATTCGGTTGCACTTACAAATACTGCAAGTAGTTTTATCGTGCATCAATTGCACATGCAGGAGCCTCCAAGGGCCATTTTATCGCTTGTATTAGTACTCGGTCTTATCGCTATACTAAATTTTGGTCAAGATATCATTGTAAAGATAATGAGCATGCTAGTATATCCGTTTATTGCTTCTTTACTTTTTATTTCAATATCTTTAATTCCACAGTGGAATACGTCAATGCTTAGTTTTTCAAGTGCTACTACTGCTTCAACAGGAACAGGGTATTTTGGGGTGCTATTGATGATACTACCAATCATAGTATTTTCATTTAATCATTCTCCTCTTATTTCGTCATTTGTTATAAAGCAGAGAGCTACCTATGGAATAGAAGCTACTGATGCCAAATGTGCTCAAATACAAAAAGTTTGTTATATCATGACTTTCGTAGTAGTTATGTTCTTTGTTTGGAGTAGTGCACTGAGTTTAACTCCAAAAGATCTTATGATGGCTAAAGAACAAAACCTATCAATTCTATCGTATCTTGCTAATGAGCTTAATTCACCAGTAATCACTATTGCAGCTCCTATCATTGCTTTTGTGGCTATAACTAAGTCCTTCCTTGGCCATTATATAGGAGCATATGAGGTAATGCGTGACGTGATTATGAAGTTTGGTAAAACACGCGGAAAAAATATAGAAGAAAAAACAATTAAGACAGTGATCCTTACTTTTGTCGTATTAACATGTTGGTATGTTGCTTATGCAAATCCAAGTATTCTTGGAATCATTGATGCCCTTAGCGGTCCGTTAGTTGCTGCTATCTTATGTCTATTACCAATGTATGCGATTCGTAAAGTACCAGTACTAGCTAAATACAGAGGGAAAATGAGCAATGTGTTTGTCATTGTTGTAGGTATACTTACTGTCCTAGCAAGTATTAAGTCATTATTCTAATTCGCTATTGTTAGTTCAAGTGCTAAAATAGAGGGATATGAAAAAAGAATGAAAGAGATTATGGATAAGATACGTCCATATTCGAATTTTAAACAAGCTGTTTTATGAGGGTTAAACTCTAATATAAAAAGACATGAACAAAGATTAGTTCATGTCTTTTTTTGTGTTGGCATTATTCTTAGAAGAGCGTTTAAAGTAGCGGTAGCGAATAAAATGTTTTTACTAGGTATTTAAATAGAGGTAACTGGCATCTAGTCAAACTCAATATTATTTTGGGTTTAACTGGCCACTGCTTATGGGCAGTATAAACATAATATCTCTTTTAAATCTTCTAACACTTCTTCAGGAACTTCCCTGATTTTGATATCTTTACCTAGGAAAAGTAGCCAATTTGTTATTTCTATCAATTCATCGAGATTGTTAACATTGATAAAAGTTTTTAGAATGGCTGTGGATTGGTAAGGATTTGTATAG
>NZ_JBFPJH010000419.1:0-2556 GCF_040838255.1 Bacillus sp. C30
TTTATATTTTAATATATAATATAAGATGATTTTCTAACATCAAGGAGGATACATATGAAGATGAAAAGGGGCATTACCACTTTATTATCTGTGGCCGTTCTTTCCACATCGCTTGTAGCATGTTCAGGAACAGCTGAGAAAACAGTGGCAAAAGAAGAGAAAGTACAATTAACAGACCAGCAATTGATGGCCGATTTATGGTATCAAACAGCTGGCGAAACGAAAGCACTTTACTACCAAGGCTACAATATTGGTCAATTAAAGCTTGATGCAGCTCTTGCAAAAGGGACAGAAAAAAAACCTGCTATCGTACTTGATCTAGATGAAACTGTTTTAGATAACAGTCCCCATCAAGCAATGAGCGTAAAAACAGGAAAAGGCTATCCTTATAAATGGGACGAATGGATTAATAAGGCTGAAGCTGAAGCTCTTCCAGGCGCTATTGATTTCTTAAAATATACAGAGTCTAAAGGTGTAGATATTTACTACATCTCAAATCGTAAAACAAATCAACTAGATGCAACAATTAAAAACCTTGAGCGCGTAGGTGCTCCTCAAGCGACGAAAGAACATATATTACTACAAGACCCGAAAGAAAAAGGGAAAGAAAAGCGTCGTGAACTTGTTTCTCAAACACATGATATCGTCCTATTCTTCGGTGACAACTTATCTGATTTCACTGGTTTTGATGGAAAATCTGTAAAAGATCGCAATGAAACAGTAGCAGAATCAAAAGCACAATTTGGTGAGAAATTCATCATTTTCCCTAATCCAATGTACGGTGATTGGGAAGGTGCTCTATATGACTATAATTTCAAAAAATCAGATGCAGAAAAAGACAAAATCCGTCGTGACAATTTAAAATCATTTGATGCAAAATAACAAAGAGGATGGCCTTCGCCATCCTCTTTTATTGCATATTTCTTGTTAAAGGTAAAATAAATACTTCTACACGTCTATTTTTCGCTTTTCCTTCTGGCGTATCATTTGGTGCAATTGAACGGTATTCTCCATAACCAACTGCACTAAATTTTTCTGGTTGCAATTCTTTATTTTGAAGTAACACCTGCATAAAATTAACTGCACGCTGCGTACTTAATTCCCAATTCGATGCAAACTGTGCGTTTGAAATAGGAACATTGTCTGTATGGCCCGATACGGTAATTTCACGAGGTGATGCTGAAACAAGTAGGTTAGACATCTCTTTTGCAATCCCTAACGATTCCAACTTCACATCTGCTTTCCCTGAATCAAATAGTACATTTTCTAATATCGTTAACATTAATCCTTTTTCAGTTAACTTAGTTTGAAAAGAAGAGGATAGTTGTTTCTCATTAATATATTGATCAATCTTTTTTTGTAATGCTTTCAACTCATCCATTTCTTTTTTTTCTTTAGCTCTATCTTCCGCTTGTTTTTTTGCTTGTTCTGCCTCAAGGCTATTTGCTGATAATTCTTTTTCCTCATTTGGTTTTTGATCGCTTAAAAATTCTTTATTTCCTGTTCCACCGGCTAACTCACTTCGAAAAGAAACTGCCATCTGTTTAAACTTCGCAGCATCTATACTACTCATTGCGAATAATACGATGAACAATGCAAATAACAACGTTAACATATCAGAATACGGAATTAACCAAGTTTCATCAATATGCTCTTCATGTTTTTTCTTTTTGCCTCTTCTATTTTTCTTACTCCGCATTTTTTTCCGCTCCTTTTTCTAGCTTCCTACGCTCAGTTGCAGAAAGCGCACCTAAAATGCGGTTTTTCATAATAAACGGATATGTACCTTCTTGTAACATTAATAAACAATCAATAATTAAACGTTTCTTCTCTAATTCAGCAGCAGACTTTTGCTTCAATTTGTTTGCAAATGGATGCCATAATACGTAACCTGAAAAAATACCGAAAATCGTTGCAATAAACGCACCTGAAATAGCATGCCCTAGCTTTTCAATATCAGTTAAATTTCCAAGTGCAGCTACAAGACCAATAACAGCACCTAAAACCCCTAGTGTAGGTGCATATGTACCAGCTTGCGAAAAAATAGCAGCCCCTTTTGCATGTCTCTCTTCAATCGCTTCTAATTCGGCTTCTAAAATTTGTTCTAAATCCTCTGCAGATACACCATCAATAACAAATTTCATACCACGCAAAAGAAATTCATCTTCAATTTCATCTAATTGTTGCTCTAAAGACAAAATACCGTATTTTCTACTCTCAGATGTCCAATGAACAAATAATTCTAGCAATTGTTCATAACTTAGATCTTTTTTATTTGAACCAAAAAGAACTTTAAATAATTTTGGAACTTTTTTTAGTTGATTCATCGGAAATGCAATACACACTGCAGCAAATGTACCGACGAAAATAATTAGTGCTGCGGCAGGATTTAGTAAGGCTGTTATGTCAGCGCCCTTGACGACCATCCCTACGACTACCGCTAATACTCCTAAAATGATTCCAATAATTGTTGCAAAATCCATTCCCATTCACTCCTAGTCTATACCAGAGGTCTTTTATTCTCGATAATCGCTACATCTTCTTATATACATATAT
>NZ_JBFPJH010000420.1:0-2556 GCF_040838255.1 Bacillus sp. C30
GATTTATATTTTCCTTATTTCCCCTTAAAACCTCGATATAAAGCAGTCCGTAATTCTTGCTTGTATTCTTCAATTTCTGGCATATCCAGCTCCTCAGCTAGTCGGATGGCTAGTTCAATATCATATGGTACACGTACGAGTTGAATGGAAAAGCTTGCTGCTTCTTTTTCATTGTATGTTCCTTCAAAAATTAAATAGGAAGCTTGTGTAATTTCAAGTGGATTACCTACACTACCAGCATTACATAGCGTTTTCCCTCTAAAATTTTGCACATACGCTTGATGAACGTCACCGTAACAAACGACATCTGGTTTTCTTTCCCCTTCTATATTCTCTGTGAGCTCACTATTTTCGAACATACTAATACGCTCTTCTCTTGTTGCATGTGGTTGAATTCTTTCATATAAACTTCTTGGTGAAGCGTGGAACATACGAATCAGTTTCCCACTCATATAAAACTCGATTGAAAATGGTAAGCTTCTTAAATACTCATTTTGTTCTTCTGACAATTGTTTTTGATGCCATTTTAACGCTTCAAATTCAGTCGGTTTTGTAATGAAATCATCCCAGTTTCCCATTACGGTTCCTTCACATTCTTTACGAACGATTTCAATTACTTCGCTAGAATGCGGACCTTTTCCTACTAAATCTCCAAGACAAATAATACGTTCAATTCCTCTTAATTTAATATCTTTCAGTACTGATTCTAATGCCGGAATATTACCATGTATATCTGAAATTACCGCAATTTTATCCAAATGAATCCCTCCGTTATTTATTGTTTATTATATCCTCATGTTGTGATTGATACCATTTTGGAATATAAGATGAAAAATGATTATGATCTTCTATAATTCGGTTCAATCTTTCTTTCATATCCTCTACTAAATGTGGTGTAGTTCGGTTTGTCCATACGATATCCGCTGGGAATGTCATCGCTGCATATAATGAATACAGTTTCCAAAAATGGAGTGGCGGATTGCCTCCGCAATAACCGTGAACTTGTCCAACCGCAAATGGTTTGCTTATTCTTGTAGTAAAAATCGCTACGTTATAAAAATCGTGTATTGGATCGCCAAAATCATATCCACTAAAATCGATAACGATAAATTCATTATTATGAATCATACTATTTGCTGGGTGGTAATCATCGTGTAAAAATGTGATAGGCCGATTTTTCAATAAGTCTTTATGATTTTCTACAAAGGTTAATACTGGCTTCAAATCCAGAAAATTCACCTCATAATCTGCTAATGCCTCTATGTACCTTTCATACTTATTCCACCTAAATATTTCCCATTTATTACTTGCACTTTCTCTTTCTATCGAGTGAATTCTCTTTAATATTTCCCCTGCTTTTCTTCCTGCATTATACTGTTCTTCCACCGATAGCTTGCTTAAGCTCTCTTCACCATTTACACCTTGGGTCCATTCAAATACTTGAACACATTTATTTAATTCCTCAAGTTTTATGAAATGAATTAACTTCGGCGTTGGAATATGCAATAACTCCAATTGTTTCATATACATATATTCTTCTTGTTTTCGTTCATAATTAGAAGAATCACACACTTTTACAAAATAAGTTTCTCGATTCTCTAGGTCAATTTTATACTTCTCTTCGTGTGAAAAACCTTTTGTAATTGCTGTACATTTTACAATACGTGTGACCTCTCTAGTTTTCTTTCTATCTCTCTTAACATTTCTTCCACAAAACTCACCTCTATCAATATACGAACAAACTACCTAACACTTCATACTCTCGTTTATTTTCCCCTTTAAACTCCACTGCAAATGGATATTCGCCATGATGCTTCAAACGTTCTAGTACTAGCCCTTCTCCAACTGGTTCACAAAACTGCACATGAACATCACCAAACGATACACTTTGACACTCAGCATTCCATTCTTCATTTTGTATGATTGAATTTGCAGTTAGCTCCATTACTTCTTTCCATTTCCGCACTGTTTCTCGAACATTTTTCACCGTATAATGAATCGTTTCAATTTCTTGTACTTTATTTTTATGTTCAGTGATCGTCCCTATTTTACGTAAATCGTTTCTTCTTTCTTCATCCGTTTCATTCCACTGTATAAAGAATGGTAATTTCGGTCCATTCTCTTCTTGCTTTACAAATAACATTTTCCATTCTAAAAGCCGACCATCTTTTCTCATCCGTTTCCCTTCAAATGGTCCTATCGTATGTAAGCCGTGCTTATTAAACTTATTTGCTAGTTCTTCAATTGCATCTGTTCGAATTGCGATTTGTAGCATCCCTTCTCTATTTTTTAATTTCACCACTGTTTCTTGTACTAATGGATTTTCCGCTTCTTTCGCTTTTTCTTCATGCTGAACTGCTAAAAATTCTATATATGATAAATCAAAATAACATAAACTATTCCAAGTACCCCAAGTCGTATGCTCACCGCCTAATGCAGTATGAAATCCATGCTCCTGCATTTGTTTTGCCGCTTCCCCCGGTGTACAATGCACTGCGTGAACGAGATGATCAAATGCTAACATATTCTTTCTCCCCTTTCTCTCCATCCTTTTAT
>NZ_JBFPJH010000040.1:0-22211 GCF_040838255.1 Bacillus sp. C30
TAACTAAAACACGAACGTTATCGATGACTAATAAAAAAACATTCGATTATTTATTGACATTGTTTATGAAATATTGTTAATATAGCCATAGAAACAATAATATATAAGACCTCATATAATCGCGGGGATATGGCCTGCAAGTCTCTACCTAACGACCGTTATTCGTTAGACTATGAGGGAAAGTCACTCGGTATTTTTCTATTCACAAGGGATACGTATGCCTGAGTAGAGCACTTTCTCTCATAGTAAAAGAGAAACTGTTCTATTTCAGGCTTTTTTTATTTGAATCGGGGGGATTCTAATATGAAATCACTAGTTGGAGTCATAATGGGAAGCACGTCAGACTGGGAAACAATGAAATATGCTTGTGACATTTTAGATGAATTAAATATACCGTATGAGAAAAAAGTTGTATCCGCTCATCGGACTCCGGATTATATGTTTGAATATGCAGAAACAGCTCGTGAACGTGGATTAAAAGTTATTATTGCTGGAGCCGGTGGAGCAGCGCATTTACCAGGAATGGTTGCAGCGAAGACAAATCTTCCTGTAATTGGTGTTCCAGTTCAATCAAAGGCGTTAAACGGCCTAGATTCGTTATTATCCATTGTCCAAATGCCAGGAGGGGTTCCAGTTGCAACTGTTGCAATTGGTAAGGCTGGTTCAACGAATGCTGGATTACTTGCTGCACAAATACTTGGATCATTTCATGATGATATACATGATGCATTAGAGTTGAGACGAGAAGCTATTGAGAAAACTGTGCGTGAAGGTAGTGAGCTAGTATGACGAGAATCATTTTACCTGGAAAAACAATCGGCATTATTGGAGGCGGCCAGCTTGGAAGAATGATGGCGTTGGCAGCTAAGGAAATGGGTTATAAAATTGCTGTTTTAGATCCTACAAAGCATTCACCATGTGCACAAGTTGCTGATGTTGAAGTCGTTGCACCATATGACGATTTAAAAGCAATTCAGCATTTAGCAGAGATAAGCGACGTTGTCACATATGAATTTGAGAATATTGATTATAGATGTTTACAATGGCTTGAAAAACATGCTTACTTACCACAAGGTAGTCAGTTGTTAAATAAAACGCAAAATCGTTTTACAGAAAAGAATGCAATTGAAAAAGCTGGGTTACCAGTAGCATCGTATAGATTGGTTCAAAATCAAGATCAACTTACAGAAGCAATTAAAGAGTTATCTTTCCCTTCTGTCTTAAAAACAACGACAGGTGGATACGATGGTAAAGGGCAAGTGGTTTTAAAGAGTGAAGCTGATGTTGTGAGAGCAAAAGAACTTACTAATAAAGCAGAGTGCATTCTAGAAAAATGGGTGCCTTTTGAAAAAGAAGTATCAGTTATTGTAATTCGTAGTGTAAGTGGTGAAACTAAAGTATTTCCGGTAGCGGAAAATATTCATGTAAATAATATTTTGCATGAATCTATCGTTCCAGCCCGCATTACAGAAGAACTTTCTCAAAAAGCAATTGATTACGCAAAGGTACTTGCGGATGAACTAGAACTTGTGGGAACACTAGCGGTAGAGATGTTTGCTACAGCTGACGGTGAGATTTACATTAATGAATTAGCACCAAGACCTCACAATTCAGGACACTATACACAGGATGCATGTGAAACGAGTCAATTTGGTCAACATATTCGAGCAATCTGTAATTTACCTCTTGGAGAAACAAATTTGTTAAAACCAGTTGTCATGGTAAACATTTTAGGCGAACATATAGAAGGGGTCCTAGGACAAGTGAATAGACTAACCGGGTGCTATTTACACTTGTATGGAAAAGAAGAAGCAAAAGCGCAGCGAAAAATGGGGCATGTTAATATTTTAAATGATAATATTGAAGTCGCTCTAGAAAAAGCGAAGAGTTTGCATATTTGGGACCATCAAGAACAACTGTTGGAGGGAAAAAGATGATTAATCGTTATACACGCCCTGAAATGGGTGCGATTTGGACGGAAGAGAACAAATTTAAAGCGTGGTTAGAAGTTGAGATTTTAGCGTGTGAAGCATGGGCTGAGCTTGGCGATATTCCAAAAGAAGATGTGAAAAAAATTCGTGAACATGCAACATTTGATATTGATCGTATTTATGAAATTGAAAAAGAAACACGTCATGACGTAGTTGCTTTCACTCGTGCTGTATCAGAAACACCAACATTAGGCGAGGAACGTAAATGGGTTCATTACGGTTTAACATCTACAGACGTAGTAGATACAGCGTTATCTTATATCTTAAAACAAGCAAATGAAATCTTGTTAAAAGACTTAGAAAACTTTGTTAGCATTTTAGCTAATAAAGCGAAAGAGCATAAATACACGATTATGATGGGAAGAACACACGGTGTACATGCAGAGCCAACAACATTTGGTTTAAAACTTGGTCTTTGGTATGAAGAAATGAAACGTAACGTAGAGCGTTTCAAACAAGCTGCTGATACAGTTCGCGTTGGTAAGTTATCTGGTGCGGTTGGTACATATGCAAATATTGATCCATTCGTAGAAAAGTATGTTTGTGAAAACTTAGGATTAGAAGCAGCACCAATTTCAACACAAACATTGCAACGTGATCGTCATGCACATTACATGTCAACACTTGCACTAATCGCAACATCTGTTGAAAAGATGGCAGTTGAGATTCGTGGTTTACAAAAGAGTGAAACACGTGAAGTTGAAGAGGCTTTCGCAAAAGGTCAAAAAGGTTCTTCTGCAATGCCGCATAAACGTAATCCAATTGGATCTGAAAATATGACTGGTTTAGCTCGTGTTATCCGCGGTTATATGATGACAGCTTACGAGAATGTTCCGTTATGGCATGAGCGTGATATCTCTCACTCTTCTGCAGAACGCGTAATTTTACCAGATGCTACAATCGCGTTAAATTACATGTTAAATCGCTTTGGTAATATCGTTAAAAACTTAACTGTATTCCCAGAGAATATGAAACGCAATATGACAAGAACATACGGCTTAATTTACTCTCAACGCGTAATGCTTACACTAATTGACAAAGGTCTGGTACGTGAAGAAGCTTATGATATCGTACAGCCTAAAGCAATGGAAGCTTGGGAAACACAAGTACAATTTAAAGAGCTTGTAGAATCTGACGAGCGTATTACAAGTAAGTTAACGCAAGAAGAAATTAACGAATGTTTCAATTATGAACATCATATGCAACACGTTGATACAATCTTTGAACGCCTTGGATTAAACGAAGCGTAAAATTTCATATGGCACAGAATAGAGTCATTCTGTGCCATTCTTTATAAAAATATTATTCACATTTTTCAAACTACAGGGGGCTTGCGAAATGCAAAAGCTAGAATTGCTGTATGAAGGTAAGGCAAAAAGAATTTATCGTACAGAAGCAGCAGATATGGTTTGGGTAGAGTACAAAGATAGTGCGACTGCTTTCAATGGGGAGAAAAAAGCGACAATTACAGGAAAAGGTCGTTTGAACAATGAGATTACAACTTTATTGTTCAGAAAGTTACAAGAAGTTGGAATTAAAACACACTTTGTGGAGAAGTTATCTGATACAGAACAACTTGTCAAAAAGGTGAGTATTATTCCATTAGAAGTTGTCACAAGAAACGTAATTGCAGGTAGTCTTTCAAAAAGACTAGGAATGGAAGAAGGAACTGCTCTTACAACACCAATCGTAGAATTTTACTACAAAGATGATGATTTAGGAGATCCACTTGTAACGGAAGATCATATTCGTTTGTTAAATGTTGCAACACCAGAGCAAGTAAGCGTATTACGAGATGCAGCTCTACAAATCAATCAAGTGTTGATTGAGCATTTCGCAAGCTGTCGTGTAAGATTAGTAGATTTTAAATTAGAGTTTGGCGTAACAGAAGAAGGGGAAATCATATTAGCAGATGAAATTTCACCAGATACTTGCCGTTTATGGGATGAAACGAGCAATGAAAAATTTGATAAAGATGTATTCCGTCGTGATCTTGGGAATTTAACAGAAGCATATGAAGAAATTTTAAAACGTTTAGGGGGAGCTTCACATGTATAAAGTTAAGGTATATGTAACGTTAAGAGAAAGTGTATTAGATCCACAAGGAACTGCGGTAAAGGGAGCACTTCATAGTCTTTCATTTACAGAAGTACAAGACGTTCGAATCGGAAAATATATGGAATTAACAATTGATAAATCAGTATCTGATCTGGATAGCAAGGTAAAAGAAATGTGTGAAAAATTATTAGCAAACGTTGTAATGGAAGACTTCCGTTATGAAGTTGAGGAGGTTGTCGCACAGTGAAATTTGCAGTCATAGTATTCCCAGGTTCGAACTGTGATGTCGATATGTTCCATGCAATTAAAGATGAGCTTGGTGAAGAAGTAGATTACGTTTGGCACGATAGAGAGAATTTAGATGAATATGATGCAATTTTACTACCAGGTGGATTCTCTTACGGTGACTATTTACGTTGTGGTGCTATTTCTCGCTTTGCTAACGCAATGAAAGCAGTGCAAAAAGCTGCTGAGCAAGGAAAGCCAATTTTAGGTGTATGTAATGGATTCCAGATTCTTGTTGAATCAGGATTACTACCAGGAGCATTAATGAGAAACGAAAACTTGAAATTTATGTGCCGTACGGTTCAGTTACGTGTTGAAAATAATGAAACGATGTTTACATCACAATATGAAAAAGATGAAGTAATTAATATTCCAATTGCACATGGCGAAGGAAATTACTATTGTGATGAAGCGACTCTTAAACAATTAGAAGAGAATAATCAAATCGCATTCCGTTACGTAGAAAATCCGAATGGAAGCGTTTCAGATATTGCGGGTATTGTAAATGAAAAAGGAAATGTTCTTGGTATGATGCCACACCCAGAGCGTGCTGTAGATGAATTACTTGGCGGTGCTGAAGGTTTAAAAGTCTTTCAATCTATCTTAAAACAGTGGAGGGAAACATATGTCGTTAATGCTTGAGCCAAATCCAACACAAATTAAAGAAGAGCGTATATATGCGGAAATGGGGCTAACAGACGAAGAGTTTGCCATGGTTGAAAAGATTTTAGGCCGTTTGCCGAATTATACAGAAACGGGACTATTCTCTGTTATGTGGTCTGAACATTGTAGTTATAAAAATTCAAAGCCAGTTCTTCGTAAGTTTCCAACGACAGGTGAGCGTGTCTTACAAGGACCTGGAGAAGGCGCTGGAATTGTAGATATCGGTGATAATCAAGCGGTGGTATTTAAAATGGAAAGTCATAACCATCCTTCTGCAATTGAGCCATATCAAGGGGCAGCGACAGGTGTCGGTGGTATTATTCGCGATGTATTCTCTATGGGAGCACGTCCGGTAGCTCTATTAAACTCACTTCGCTTCGGTGAATTACAATCACCACGCGTGAAATATTTATTTGAAGAAGTAGTAGCAGGAATCGCAGGATACGGTAACTGCATTGGTATTCCTACTGTTGGCGGCGAAGTACAGTTTGATCCATGTTATGAAGGAAATCCACTTGTAAATGCAATGTGTGTAGGCCTAATTAATCATGAAGATATTAAAAAAGGGCAAGCACATGGTGCTGGTAATACAGTAATGTACGTAGGAGCATCAACTGGTCGTGATGGTATTCACGGTGCAACATTCGCATCTGAAGAGTTATCTGAAAGCTCAGAAGCGAAGCGTCCGGCAGTTCAAGTAGGGGATCCATTTATGGAGAAACTTCTTATTGAAGCATGTTTAGAACTTATTCAGTCTGATGCACTTGTTGGAATTCAAGATATGGGAGCTGCTGGTTTAACATCATCTTCTGCAGAAATGGCAAGTAAAGCAGGTATGGGTATTGAAATGTACTTAGATGATGTACCGCAGCGTGAAACTGGCATGACTCCATATGAAATGATGTTATCTGAATCACAAGAGCGTATGTTAATCGTTGTGAAAAAAGGTAGAGAGCAAGAAATAGTAGATTTATTTGAGAAGTATGGTCTTGCAGCAGTTACGATGGGGAAAGTAACTGAAGATAAAATGCTTCGCTTATTCCATAAAGATGAAATGGTAGCTGAAGTACCAGCGGATGCTCTTGCAGAAGAAGCACCAATTTATCATAAACCGTCAAAAGAAGCAGCATACTTTGCTGAGTTCCAGCAGATGAAAATGGAAACACCAAAAGTAGAAGATTATAAAGAAACGTTATTAGCTCTATTACAACAACCAACGATTGCAAGTAAAGAGTGGGTATATGATCAATATGATTATCAAGTGCGCACTAGCACAATCGTTACACCAGGTTCAGATGCAGCGGTTATACGTGTACGCGGTACAGAAAAAGGATTAGCAATGACGACAGATTGTAACTCTCGCTACATTTATTTAGATCCAGAAGTGGGCGGTAAAATTGCAGTAGCAGAGGCAGCACGTAATATCGTATGTTCTGGCGGGGAGCCACTTGCAATTACAGATTGCTTAAACTTCGGTAACCCAGAAAAACCAGAGATTTTCTGGCAAATTGAGAAATCAGTAGACGGTATGAGTGAAGCTTGCTGCAAGTTACAAACGCCAGTTATCGGCGGGAATGTATCAATGTATAACGAGCGTAGTGGTGAAGCTGTATATCCAACACCAACTGTTGGGATGGTTGGACTTGTACACGATTTAAAACACGTAACAACACAGGAATTTAAACAAGCTGGCGATTTAGTTTATGTAATTGGAGAGACGAAAGCTGAGTTTGGTGGAAGTGAATTACAGAAAATGATCTACGGAAAAATTTTCGGTCAATCACCAAGCATCAATCTAGATGTAGAATTAAAACGCCAAAAACAAGTACTAGCAGCAATTCAAGCTGGCCTTGTTCAATCTGCACATGATGTTGCAGAAGGTGGTTTAGCAGTTGCAATTACTGAAAGTGCAATTGGTGCTAACGGTTTAGGTGCTACTGTGAAATTAGATGGGGAAGCAACAGCAGTATTATTTGCAGAATCACAATCTCGCTTCGTTATAACTGTAAAACGTGAAAATAAAGAAGCATTTGAGAAAGCGGTTGAAGCAATTCAAGTTGGAGAAGTGACAAATACAAATGAAGTAACAATTCATAATGAAGAAAATGAAGTATTACTTACAGCAAATGTAGATGAAATGAGAAAGGCTTGGAAAGGGGCAATCCCATGCTTGCTGAAATAAAGGGGTTAAATGAAGAATGTGGCGTTTTTGGAATTTGGGGGCATGAAAATGCAGCACAAGTTTCGTACTACGGATTGCACAGTTTGCAGCACCGTGGGCAAGAGGGCGCAGGCATTGTTGTAAATAATGGGGAAAAAATCATCGGTCACAAGGGGTTAGGTTTAATATCAGAAGTGTTTTCAAGAGGTGAGCTAGAGGGATTAAACGGGAAATCAGCAATTGGACACGTACGATATGCAACAGCTGGTGGAAGTGAAGTTGCTAACGTTCAACCATTATTATTCCGTTTTTCCGATCATAGCATGGCGTTAGCTCATAACGGAAATTTAATTAATGCAAAAATGCTTCGTCGTGAATTAGAGGCAGAGGGAAGTATTTTTCAAACAAGTTCAGATACAGAAGTACTTTTACACCTCATTAAGCGTAGTACAAAAGATTCTTTAATTGATAGTGTAAAAGAGGCTCTAAATAAAGTGAAAGGTGCGTTTGCATATCTTTTACTAACTGGAAATGAAATGATCGTTGCGCTAGATCCAAATGGATTCCGTCCTCTTTCAATTGGAAAGATGGGGGATGCTTACGTTGTAGCATCGGAAACATGTGCTTTCGATGTAGTTGGTGCAACATACATTCGTGATGTAGAACCTGGTGAATTGCTTATTATCAATGATGAAGGAATTCACGTAGATCGTTTTACAAATGAAGTAGACCATGCGATTTGCAGTATGGAATACATTTACTTTGCACGTCCAGATTCTAATATCGCTGGTATTAATGTTCATGCAGCACGTAAAAACATGGGGAAACGTTTAGCGGCGGAAGCTCCTATTGAAGCTGATGTTGTTACTGGTGTACCAGACTCTAGTATTTCAGCAGCAATTGGTTATGCGGAGGCGACAGGAATTCCGTATGAGTTAGGGTTAATTAAAAATCGTTACGTTGGACGTACGTTTATTCAACCTTCTCAAGAACTGCGTGAGCAAGGGGTTAAGATGAAGCTTTCAGCAGTAAGAGGCGTAGTTGAAGGAAAACGAGTTGTTATGATTGACGATTCTATCGTAAGAGGAACGACAAGTAAACGAATTGTTCGTATGCTTCGCGAGGCTGGAGCGACAGAAGTCCATGTAAGAATTGCTTCACCACCTCTTAAGTATCCATGCTTCTATGGCATTGATATTCAAACGAGAAAAGAATTAATCGCAGCAAATAATTCAATAGAAGAAATCCGTCAAATCATCGGAGCAGATTCACTAACATTTTTAAGTGAAGATGGATTAGTAGATGCAATTGGACGCCCATATGAAGGGAAATACGGTGGTCTATGTATGGCTTACTTCAATGGAGACTATCCAACAGCTCTTTATGATTATGAGCAAGAGCTTTTAGAAAGTATGAAATAAGAAGAAAAAAGCTTCTACTTCTTTTGATGTAGAAGCTAGCTTCTTTCTTAAAACGGCCGCCCTGGATGGGGAGAAATTAAAAGACGAGGTGTAAATAACGATGGCGAATGCATATAAGCAAGCAGGAGTAGATATTGAAGCTGGATATGAAGCGGTATCTCGCATGAAAAAACACGTACAAACAACAATGAGAAAAGAAGTGCTAGGCGGTTTAGGCGGTTTTGGAGGTATGTTTGATCTATCAAAATTTGCATTAGAAGAACCTGTATTAGTATCTGGAACAGATGGCGTGGGAACGAAATTGATGCTCGCTTTTATGGCAGATAAACATGACACAATTGGTATTGATGCAGTAGCAATGTGTGTAAATGATATTGTTGTCCAAGGAGCAGAGCCGCTTTTCTTCCTTGATTATATTGCTTGTGGTAAAGCTGAACCTAGTAAAATTGAAAACATCGTCAAAGGTATATCAGAGGGCTGTCGCCAAGCTGGTTGTGCATTAATTGGTGGAGAAACAGCTGAAATGCCAGGAATGTATTCTACGGAAGAATACGATTTAGCTGGTTTTACAGTTGGAATTGTTGATAAAAAGAAAATTGTAACAGGTGAAAAAATTGAAGCTGGTCACGTATTAATTGGCTTAGCATCTAGCGGTATTCATAGTAACGGTTATTCTTTAGTAAGAAAAGTGCTACTAGAAGATGGAGAACTATCTTTAAATCGTATTTACGGACGCTTAGAACTACCTCTTGGTGAAGAATTATTAAAACCAACGAAAATTTATGTCAAACCTATTTTAGAACTATTGAAGAAACATGAAGTATACGGTATGGCACATATTACAGGTGGTGGATTCATTGAAAATATTCCACGTATGTTGCCAGAAGGAATCGGTGCGGAAATTGAATTAGGATCTTGGCAAGTTCAACCGATTTTTAGTTTACTTCAAGAGGTTGGAAAACTAGAAGAGAAAGAAATGTTCAATATTTTTAACATGGGTATTGGTATGGTAGTAGCAGTAAAGGAAGAAGAGGCAAAAGATATTGTTCGTCTTCTTGAGGAACAAGGCGAGAAAGCTCATATTATTGGACACACTGTACAAGGGTCTGGTGTTACCTTTATTGAGGGAACAGAAGTATGAGTAGATTAGCAGTTTTTGCTTCTGGGAGCGGCTCTAACTTTCAATCTCTCATTAATGCGGTAGAAGACAAAATATTGGATGCAGATATTAGTTTATTAGTATGTGATAAACCAGAGGCACGCGCTATTGGACGGGCACACTATCACCATATTCCGTGTTTTTCCTTTTCAGCGAAAGCATATGAGTCAAAAGAAGCATTTGAAAAAGAGATATTAAAAAAGCTAGAAGAGTATGAAATTGATTATGTTATTTTAGCTGGATATATGCGTTTAATTGGAACGACTTTACTAGAAGCGTACGGCGGGAAAATTATTAATATTCATCCATCACTACTACCGAGTTTTCCAGGGAAAGATGCTGTTGGTCAAGCGTTAGAAGCGGGTGTGAAAGTAACCGGAGTAACGATTCACTATGTAGATGCAGGTATGGATACAGGTCCAATTATTGCGCAAGAAGCAGTAGTTGTTTCTGAAGGGGATACGAGAGAAAGCTTACAAAAGAAAATTCAACAAGTTGAACATAAATTATACGTAAATACAGTGAATCAAATTGTTCAGTCTGTGAAAAAACCAACTGTTAACTAACATACAACCAGGGGTGAAGGATAAATGAAAAAGCGTGCATTAGTAAGTGTTTCAGATAAAACAGGAGTAGTAGAATTTGTTAAAGGTTTACTTGAACAAGGGATTGAAGTTATTTCAACAGGTGGTACGAAAAAATTATTAGAAGAAAACGGCTTGCAAGTAATTGGTATTTCTGAAGTAACTGGTTTCCCAGAAATTATGGATGGTCGTGTAAAAACATTACATCCAAATATTCATGGTGGTCTATTAGCAGTTCGTGATAATGAAATGCATGTAGCGCAAATGAATGAATTAGGTATTCAACCAATTGACTTTGTTGTTGTTAACTTATACCCATTTAAAGAAACAATCGCTAAGCCGGATGTAACATTTGCTGATGCAATTGAAAATATTGATATCGGTGGCCCAACAATGATTCGCTCTGCTGCGAAAAATCATAAATTTGTATCGGTAATTGTAGATCCAGTAGATTATGATGTTGTATTAGCAGAACTGAAAGAGAACGGTGAAGTAACAGAGGAAACGAAACGTAAATTAGCAGCGAAAGTATTCCGTCATACAGCGGCATATGATGCGTTAATTTCTAACTACTTAACAAAGCAAATGGGCGAAGAAAGCCCAGAAACGTTAACGGTGACATTTGAGAAAAAACAAGATTTACGCTATGGCGAAAATCCACATCAAAAAGCAACGTTCTATAAAGCGCCATTCGCAGCAACTTCTTCTGTTGCATATGCAGAACAATTACACGGTAAAGAATTATCTTACAACAATATCAATGATACGGATGCAGCGCTTAGCATCGTGAAAGAATTTACAGAACCGGCAGTAGTAGCGGTAAAACATATGAATCCATGTGGCGTTGGCGTAGGAACTGATATTCATGAAGCATACACACGTGCTTATGAAGCGGATCCAGTATCAATCTTCGGCGGTATTATTGCAGCAAATCGTGAAATTGATAAAGCTACAGCTGAAAAGTTACATGAAATTTTCTTAGAAATTATTATTGCACCTTCGTTCTCACAAGAAGCTTTAGAAGTGTTGCAAAGTAAGAAGAACTTACGCTTACTAACTGTAAATATTGAAAAAGCGACAAGTGCAAGCAAAAAACTAACTTCTGTACAAGGTGGTCTTCTTGTTCAAGAAGAAGATACGTTATCATTAGATGAGGACGCAATTTCAATTCCAACGAAACGTGAACCATCAGAGCAAGAATGGAAAGATTTAAAACTAGCTTGGAAAGTTGTAAAACATGTGAAATCAAATGCAATTGTTTTAGCGAATGATAACATGACAGTTGGTGTAGGCGCGGGACAGATGAACCGTGTAGGTTCTGCAAAAATCGCAATTACACAAGCTGGCGAAAAAGCACAAGGTAGCGCACTTGCATCTGATGCTTTCTTCCCAATGCCAGATACAGTAGAAGAAGCAGCAAAAGCTGGAATTACAGCAATCATCCAACCAGGCGGATCGATTCGTGATGAAGATTCTATTAAAATGGCAGATGCGTATGGGATTACTATGGTGTTCACTGGCGTACGTCATTTCAAACACTAATAGAGTAATTGTAGAAAAACCAAACTAGGAGCATAGCTTCTAGTTTGTACTTATTTAATTATTGGGGGATGAAATATGAATGTTTTAGTAATTGGCCGCGGTGGGCGTGAGCATGCTTTAGCTTGGAAATTTGGACAATCTGAAAAGGTAGAAAAAGTATATGTAGCGCCAGGTAATGAAGGTATGCGAGATGTTGCAACACCAGTTGATATTGATGAGAATGATTTCGATGCATTAGTCTTATTTGCAAAAGAGAAGAATGTTGAATTAACTTTCGTTGGACCAGAGATTCCACTTATGAACGGAATCGTGGATCGTTTTAAGGAAGAGGGCCTTCGTGTATTTGGTCCTAATAAAGCAGCTGCTGTTATTGAAGGTAGTAAAGCTTTTACAAAAGAGCTTATGGAAAAGTATGATATTCCAACTGCGGCATATGAAACTTTTACAGACTATGAAGAAGCAGTAAAGTATATTCAAAAAGTTGGTGCACCGATTGTAATTAAGGCAGATGGTTTAGCTGCTGGTAAAGGTGTAACAGTAGCAATGACGCTTGAAGATGCATTACAAGCTGTGAAAGAAATGCTGCAAGATGTGAAATTCGGTGAAGCAAGCAAGAAGGTCGTTATTGAGGAGTTTCTAGATGGACAAGAATTTTCATTAATGGCATTCGTAAATGGAACAACCGTACATCCGATGGTAATTGCTCAAGATCATAAACGCGCTTTTGATGGGGATAAAGGTCCAAATACAGGTGGAATGGGTGCATATTCTCCAGTACCACAAATTCCAGAATCAGTAGTTCAAGAAGCGATTCAAACAGTATTACACCCAACTGCCAAGGCGATGATTGCAGAAAACCGTTCGTTTACAGGTATTTTATACGCAGGTCTTATTTTAACAAATGATGGTCCAAAGGTAATTGAATTTAATGCACGCTTTGGTGATCCTGAAACAGAAGTTGTATTACCTCGCTTAGAAAATGATTTAGTTGATGTATGCAACTCTGTGTTAGATGAAAGTGAACTAACTTTACAATGGTCAGAAGATGCTGTTATCGGTGTTGTACTTGCTTCTAAAGGATATCCAGAAGCGTATAAAAAAGGTGAAATTATTAACGGATTAGATGCACTGCAAGATGTGATTGTTTTCCATGCGGGGACAGTAATGAAACACGGTGATTTTGTAACAAACGGTGGCCGTGTATTATTTGTTGCTTGCAAGGCGAATAGTTTACAAGAAGCGAAAGATAAGGTCTATAAAGAAATCGGTAAAATTGAGAGTGATGGTTTATTTTACCGAAGTGATATAGGATATCGTGCAATTGGGCATGAGATGACGAAAAGCTAATGTATAAAAAATCCCGCTGATTTCTCAGCGGGATTTTTATGCATCTTTATCTTTTTTTAATTTCCCTTTTTGCTTTGCCATTTCTCGAAGTAAATACTCGATGTGTGCATTGACGCTACGAAACTCATCATTCGCCCATTTTTCGATGATTGCGTGTAATTCAGGATCAATACGTAATGGAAAGCTTTTCTTTTTGGCCATAATCACTTACAACCTTTAGTATAGGCTTCCTGTATTAATAACTGGTTGCGCACCTTTATCTGAAACGATGGCAACTAATAAATTGTTCACCATATTTGCTTTACGCTCGTCATCGAGTTCCAGTACGCCTTCTTCATCTAACATATGGATTGAATCTTTCGCCATCTTCACAGCACCTTCAACAATCTCTTTTCTAGCAGCTAATACTGCTTTTGCTTGTTGACGCTGGAGCATTGCATGGGCAATTTCTGTTGCGTAAGCTAAATGTGTTAAACGAGTTTCTAATACTTCTACGCCAGCGATTTCAAGTCGTGCTTCTAACTCACGCTTTAATTCTTCAGAGATCTCTTCAGTATTTCCTCGTAACGTGATGCAAGTTTCATCTTGGAAATTATCATAAGGATATTTTGTAGCAACGTGGCGGATTGCTGTTTCACTTTGAATTTCTACGAATCGATCGTAATGCTCAACACCAAACATTGCTTTTGCGGAATCAACAACTTTATATACGATAACGGCTGCAATTTCAATTGGATTGCCCTCAACATCGTTTACTTTTAATTTCTTACTGTTAAAGTTTTCAACACGTAAAGATACAGTTTGACGAAACGCGAATGGAATTGTTAAAAATAAACCATTTTGACGAATTGTTCCTAAATAACTACCAAAGAACGTAATAACTTTCGCTTGATTCGGTTGAACGATACCGATACCTGTAGCTAAAACAGATGCTAATATGAGAGCTAAAATAGCTATTACAAACATTTCTTGTACAAGGAAAAATACACCGACAGCGGCTAAAACTAAAATTCCAATAACGCCGAGAAATCCATTAACATAAAATACTTGTTTTTCTTTCATATGATCGCCTCCTTGATATAAAAATGATATCACTTTTATATCATTACATGCAAGAGGGTTACACCTAATTTTCTGAATTTTATTGTTTGATATCTTTTATGTACGTTTTAAGGGCGAAAAACAAGAATGTACGTTCTGTTTCGTGGTAAAATAAAGAAGACTTAGCTGCCCACTGCAGCAGCTAAGTCCCTTTGAGAGCATCTTGCATCGTGACAAATGATTCAAAGCGGTTTTGCCAGGATTAATTCTTCAATCGCTGACTCAATCTCTTTGTCAGAAGTGTCATAACTTCCATCTGACTTTGACTTTGGCTTGTCATGACTGGAAGCTGAATTAACTTCTTCTTTATTATGTCCTTTTTCAGTGAAATTCATGCTAGGCATTTTAAATGCGCTCATATTCATATATTTTCCAAACTTACAGGCTTCAACAATAGGGCAGAAACGAACGATCCCCTCCGCAATTTTCATGGCACCAATCCATAGCAAAACTTTAGACCAAGTGCACCAAGGTTTACGTACGAGTTTAGCTGTACTACAACCGAAGAGGATGAGTCCGAGTGTAATTCGAATTAGAGCACTAATTGTGCCGATGTTTTGCTTCATTAGAAAAACACTCCTTTTTAATTAACTTCGAAATAGAAAATACTATTTCATTTGTTAGTATTCCGTATAAGTTTTTTGATATGTAATCCAACATTTGACGTTGAAAAAGATGTTGGATTGGGCGTGTGTGTAGGTAGTTTTTTTTGTTATAATGAAAGAATGCGTAAAAGGAAGTTCAAAAAGTCCGGTAAAGATAGCTGTCGCATTTCATCGTTGCATACGTCAGTCCGGTACTCATGTAGGAAAAACTACATTCCGTTCCTCCTGGCGAATGCGCCTCGATCTGCTCGGCTCTCTATATCCTCCTTTTTGAACAAATATAGTAAGGAAGTTCAAAAAGTCTGGTAAAGATATAGCGAGGAATGTAAAAAATCTTGATAAAAATTAACTGTTATTTTGAACAGAAATTATATAACTAGAGAAAAGAAAGGGTGTTTTCATGTACGATATTTCCAAATGGAAACATGTATTTAAGCTTGATCCAAATAAGGAGTTAAGTGACGAACATTTAGAAATGATTTGTGAATCTGGAACGGATGCTGTTATTGTAGGCGGAAGTGATGGAGTGACAATTGATAACGTATTACACATGCTAGTTAGCATTCGTAGATATGCAGTGCCTTGTGTGTTAGAGGTTTCTGATGTGGAGGCAATTACGCCAGGATTTGATTTTTATTACATCCCAAGTGTTTTAAATAGCCGAAAAGTAGAATGGGTAACAGGTGTTCATCATGAGGCATTGAAAGAATTTGGGGATATTATGGACTGGGACGAAATTTACATGGAAGGGTATTGTGTTTTAAACCCAGAAGCGAAAGTAGCCCAGCTTACAGATGCAAAATGTGATTTAACAGAAGATGATGTTATTGCATATGCGCGTTTAGCAGACAAGCTATTACATTTACCGATATTCTATTTAGAATATAGCGGGACGTATGGAGACATTGAGCTTGTTAAAAATGTAAAAGCAGAATTGAAACAAGCTAAGCTATATTATGGCGGTGGTATTTCTAATGCAGAACAAGCGAAAGAAATGGCGCAGTATGCTGATACAGTAGTTGTTGGAAATATTATTTATGATGATATAAAATCGGCATTAAAAACAGTTAAAGCAGTAAAAGGAGAGTAGGTGCAGGCACATATGAGTACGACAGATAAGTTATTAAATGGTTTAAATCCGCAGCAACAAAAAGCAGTACAAACAACAAATGGACCACTTCTATTAATGGCAGGCGCAGGTAGTGGGAAAACACGTGTGTTAACACACCGTATTGCGTATTTACTTGGTGAAAAAGGTGTGGCTCCATGGAATGTACTAGCAATTACCTTTACAAATAAAGCTGCTCGTGAAATGCGTGAGCGTATTGATAAACTTGTTGGACCAGAAGCAGAAGACATTTGGATTTCTACGTTCCACTCTATGTGCGTACGTATTTTACGACGTGATATTGACCGTATTGGGATTAATCGTAACTTTACGATTTTAGATGCAGGTGATCAGTTAACTGTAGTAAAAAAAATTATGAAGGAGCGCAATATTGACCCGAAGAAGTTTGAGCCGCGCTCTATTTTAGCGGGTATTAGCAATGCGAAAAATGAACTGTTATCTGCAGATAAATATGCAAAAAAAATTACAACCGCTGATCCATATGAAAAATTAACGAGCGATGTATATACAGAATATCAAAAACGTCTTTTGAAAAATAACTCATTAGACTTTGATGATTTAATTATGACGACGATTCAGCTATTTGAACGTATTCCAGAAGTACTAGAGTTTTATCAGCGTAAATTCCAATATATTCACGTTGATGAGTATCAAGATACGAACAAAGCTCAGTATCTTCTTGTTAAACATTTGGCATCACGTTTTAAAAACCTTTGTGTTGTTGGTGATTCGGATCAGTCTATTTACCGCTGGCGCGGGGCTGACATTTCTAACATTTTGTCATTCGAAAAAGACTATGAGAATGCGCAAGTTATCTTGTTAGAACAAAATTATCGTTCATCACAAAATATTTTAAATGCAGCTAATGCTGTAATTGAAAAGAATTCAAACCGTAAACCGAAGAAATTATGGACAGACAATCAAATTGGAAGCAAAATCTCGTATTATCGTGCTGCAACCGAAAAGGACGAAGCGTATTTTGTTGCGAAAAAAATTCGTGAGGATATTCAAATGGGGAACCGAAAATATACTGATTTTGCAGTGTTATATCGTACAAATGCCCAGTCTCGTATGATTGAGGAGATTTTCCTAAAATCTAATATCCCTTACAAAATTGTCGGAGGTACTAAGTTCTACGACCGTAAAGAGATTAAAGACATTTTGGCGTACTTACGTTTAATTGGGAATCCAGATGATGAGATTAGTTTTGGACGTATTATAAACATGCCAAAGCGCGGGATTGGTGCGACTTCTATCGATAAAATTATTAATTATGGTGTGCAAAACGGAATCTCATTAACTGCTGTATTTGATGAGATTGAGCATGTTGGTGTAAGTGCAAAAATAACAAAAGCAGTAAAAGAATTCGCAAGTTTATTACACAACTGGGTAAATATGCAAGAGTATTTATCTGTTACAGAATTAGTAGAAGAAGTTATTGAGAAGACAGGCTATCGCGATATGTTGAAAAATGAGCGTTCTTTAGAAGCAGAAGGTCGTTTAGAAAACTTAGACGAGTTTTTATCTGTTACACAAACATTTGAATCCCAAAGCGAAGATAAGAGCCTTGTTGCATTCTTAACAGACTTAGCTCTTGTTGCGGATATTGATCGTGTAGATGAAGATCCAACTGCTGGTGAAGAAGTTATTTTAATGACGATGCACTCAGCAAAAGGATTAGAGTTCCCAGTTGTCTTTATTGTTGGCTTAGAGGAAGGGATATTCCCGCATACTCGTTCTCTTATGGAAGAGGATGAAATGCAAGAAGAGCGTCGTCTTGCCTATGTAGGTATTACTCGTGCAGAAGAAGAGCTATACTTATCCAATGCTCAAATGCGTACTTTATTTGGTAGAACAAGTATGAATGCAGCATCTCGATTTATTACAGAAATTCCGGCAGAATTAGTAGAACCATTAAACGAAACAGCACCGAAGCGTGAAACTTCGTTTGGTGCAAAAGGAAGAACGACAAGCGCAACTACAACACGTTCTCGTTCAGCTTTCGCGCGTCCGGCTGTTAAGACGACAGGTGGCGAGCAAATTGGCTGGGCAGTAGGCGATAAAGCTTCCCACCAAAAATGGGGAGTCGGTACAGTTGTAAGTGTAAAAGGTGAAGGTGATGCAAAAGAATTAGATATTGCGTTCCCGAGCCCAATTGGTGTTAAACGTTTATTAGCAAAATTTGCACCTGTGACGAAACAATAGGAAAGGACTGAGGATATGTCAAAAGAGATAGCCAAAAAACGTATAGAAGAACTGCGTGATTTGTTAAATACATTTAACTATCAATATCACGTATTAGACAATCCTTCTGTTTCTGATGCGGAATATGACCGTGATATGCAGGAGCTTATAAAATTAGAAGCAGAGAACCCAGAGTTTATGAGTGAAGACTCTCCCTCCATTCGCGTTGGGGGGACTGTTCTTGATATATTTGAAAAGGTAACGCATAAATCACCAATGTTAAGTTTAGGAAACGCGTTTAATGAAGGAGATTTGCGTGATTTTGATCGAAGAGTACATCAAGGAATTGATGATGCGAATGTAAGATATATATGCGAATTAAAAATTGACGGACTTGCTGTTTCACTTCATTATGAAAAAGGACGCTTTATTCAAGGGGCAACACGTGGTGATGGTGTAACGGGCGAAGATATTACCCAAAACTTGAAAACGATTAAAGCAATTCCACTTCGATTAAATGAAGAAGTAACGTTAGAAGCGCGAGGCGAGGCTTATATGCCGAAGCGTTCATTCGTTAAATTAAATGAGGAAAAAGAGCAAAATGGTGAAGATGTATTTGCGAATCCACGTAATGCGGCAGCAGGATCGATACGCCAACTTGATCCGAAAATTGCAGCGAAGCGTAATTTATCTATGTTTGTGTATGGTCTTGCTAATGTAGAAGAAAAAACAATTCCATCCCACAGTGAATCACTGGATTTCTTAGGTGAGCTTGGATTTAAGACGAATCCAAATCGTCGTACATGTGAAACAATTGAAGACGTAATAGCCTATGTAGAAGAGTGGCAAGAAAAACGCCCGCATCTTGATTATGAGATTGACGGAATCGTTATAAAAGTAGACGATGTTGCTCTTCAAGAAAGTTTAGGAACTACAGCAAAGAGTCCAAGATGGGCGATTGCTTATAAATTCCCGGCTGAAGAAGTTGTTACGAGATTAACAGGGATTGAATTAAGTGTCGGCCGCACAGGGGTTGTAACACCAACTGCAGAGCTGGAGCCAGTGCGAGTAGCCGGAACTATTGTCCGTCGTGCTTCTTTACATAACGAAGATTTAATTCGTGAAAAAGATATTCGAATCGGTGACTACGTTGTTGTGAAAAAGGCTGGAGATATCATTCCTGAAGTTGTGAACGTTATTTTTGATAAGCGTACTGGTGAGGAAGAAGAATATCATATGCCAACGCATTGTCCAGCATGTGAGAGTGAACTTGTTCGTTTAGAAGAAGAAGTAGCACTTCGATGTATAAATCCGACTTGTCCAGCCCAAATTCGCGAGGGATTAATTCATTTCGTTTCAAGAAATGCAATGAATATTGACGGACTTGGAGAACGTGTAATTACACAACTCTTTGATGCGGATTATATTCGTACATTTGCTGATTTATATTCATTGACGAAAGAGCAATTATTAGAACTAGAACGATTCGGTGAAAAATCAGCAACAAATTTAGTCCAAGCAATTGAGAATTCTAAGGAAAACTCATTAGAGCGATTATTATTCGGTCTTGGTATTCGTCATGTCGGTGCGAAAGCGGCACGTACATTTGCTGAGCATTTCGAAACGATGGATGAGCTTGTGAAAGCGACGGAAGAAGAACTAAAAACAATTAATGAGATTGGTGAAAAAATGGCTCAATCCGTTGTAACGTATTTCGATAATGAAGACGTATTAGAGCTATTACAACAATTTAAAGAGTATGGCGTGAACATGGCATACAAAGGTATAAAAGTTGCTGATTTACAAAATGTTGAATCGTACTTCGCAGGAAAAACTGTCGTCTTAACAGGGAAATTAGAAGTTATGGGACGCAGTGAAGCGAAGAAGAAGATTGAGGCATTAGGTGGAAAAGTAACAGGAAGTGTTAGTAAAAGTACGGATTTAGTTGTTGCTGGTGAAGCTGCTGGTTCGAAATTAGCGCAAGCAGAGAAGCACAATGTTGAAGTTTGGAATGAAGAGAGGTTCTTACAAGAGCTGAATAAGTAAGAGGTGCAAACTTACGATGAAAAAAATAGCGTTAGCGGTATTAAGTCTTAGCCTACTTGTAAGTGGGTGTAGCATGGGTTCCAACAAAGATGAAAAAGTAGTTGAGAAATCGGGGAAAGCGAAAGAACAAGCGGTTATCCCGAAATATTCCATTTCGGATGAATATTATAAGACAACGGTTCAATTTGATCCAGGTAAGGCACGTGGTTTAGTTGTACAAGGTTTAAATAGTCGTCTAGATATAGATGAATTTGAAACAGGACTAATGCGCATTGCCAAAGAATCATTTAGTACGAAAGATTATTTCTTTAAAGGCGGAAAGTTTCTAGAGGCTCAAGATATACAAATGCTTGTAAAAAGAAAGCGTACAGATGCTGAACAAAAAGAGCTAGAGGATAAGTTGAAAAAAGATGCAGTTAAATTTCCAAATATCGGACTGAATCCAGCCTTAAGTGAAGGTTCGGAGTCACTAGAAGTGAAAAATAAAAAAAATCCAATGTATATCTCAAATATTTTAGAGCATGATTACTACGTACAAAAAGGTGGGAACGATGCTGAACCTGATGGCATTGTAATTGGATTAGCGATGAATTCTGTTCAATATTATGAGGAAGAGCATGGTTATCCGCGTGAGGCTGCAATTCCAGATGTAAAAATGTTAGCTGAAGGGAAAAGGATGGCCCAAGAAATCTTGAAAGTAATGCAGCAAAAAAAGCCTGAAATAAAAAATATTCCGGTTACATTTGCGATTTATCGTCAAGGTCCAAAGTCTTCGCTTGTACCAGGGAATTTTGTTTCTTATGCTAAGGTAGAAAAAGGCAGTGAAACGGTTGAGGATTGGAAGCCGATCAATGAGAAATACTATTTATTCCCGTCTGAACAAGCGAAATCGGATAATAAACGTGAAGATCTTGCGAGGGTGTCAAACTTTAAAGCAAAATTAAGTGAGTATTTCCAAGGAGATTATACAGCTGTTATCGGTACTGGAATGTATAGAGATGATGAATTAAGAGAAATGAAGCTCGATATTCCTGTCCAATTCAATGGGAAAGCTGAAGTGATTGGTTTTACACAATATGTAGCTGGACTTGTTATGGAATACTTCCCGAATTATATGAAAGTACAAGTAACAATTAAATCTGTAGAACGCCCAGAAGCAATTATTATACGTGAAGCGAAGCAAGATGAACCGTTTGTGAAAATTTTAGATTAAAGATGAGAGCTGTTCCATAAAGGAACAGCTTTTTTTCTTGAAAAATTTTGTTATAATTTTAAATGTTACAAATAAAGGGGTAAGGGGCAAAGTCATGGAAGAACTAAGCTTTCAAGTCATTATTTTATTAATTGCATTCGGATTTTTAGCTGCTTTTATTGATTCGGTTGTTGGAGGGGGAGGGTTAATTTCGCTTCCTGCACTTATGTTTGTTGGTTTATCACCAGCTTCGGCAATCGCAACGAATAAATTAGCTGCAACGATGGGGACGCTTACGAGCACAATTTATTTTATTCGATCAGGTAAGGTGAATTTTCGGATTGTAGGAAAGTTAATCCCGTTAACTATTATTGGAGCAGTCGCAGGGGCTTTAGTAGTAAAGTTTATTCCGCCTGATATTTTGCGTCCACTAGTGCTCGTAATGTTGGTTTTTATTGCCATTTATATTATTGCGAAAAAAGATTGGGGAAGTGCATCTACCTATAAAAAGATGACAAAAGGGAAAACATTAATATTTTTCTTTGTTATTTTAATGATAGGGTTTTATGATGGTTTTTTTGGACCAGGGACAGGATCCTTTTTAATTTTTGCATTTTTATTAATTGGTTTGGATTTTATTCAAGCGGCAGCATCTGGAAAACTTTTGAACTTCGTTAGTAATATCGTATCTTTAATTACTTTTTTATTTTTAGATGTGATTCATTTTGAATACGGTATAATTA
>NZ_JBFPJH010000421.1:0-2553 GCF_040838255.1 Bacillus sp. C30
ACTTTAATCAGTGGGGGTTTTGTTCATCTCCCACTGATTATTAGTTGAACCAATCGGGCGTTTACGGGCAGTTGATCTCCCATCTAACTTCTTTGCTCCAGCTGAATTTTGAGATGGGAGTTTTACTGCCCGTTAATGCGGGATAAAGAAAAAGCATGATTCCATTAGAAAATCATGCTTTCCCTCTATTATTGACGCTTTATAAATTTCGCCAAATCTTTAAACTTCACTTTATCAGAGTAATTCATTACACCGTTTACATAGATACGGCTTGTAATCGCATTTAATATACCAATCGTCGCCAATAAAACTACTAATGTTATCGTAATCTCTAACATACCTGCTTCACCAGCTACAATCCGAGAGAAGGTAACCATTGGTGTGAAAAACGGAACATACGAACTTACAACAACAATAGTACTATTTGGATCACTTAATGATTTAATACTAATGAAGAATGCAGCCATGATCAAAATCATTATCGGGAAAGATACAGCTTGTAAATCCTCTGTCTTAGACACAACAGCTCCAGCCGCAGCGTACATCATCGCATAAAGTAAATACCCCGTAATGAAATAAACAAGAAACATACTTATAACCTTTGCATCTAATTTTGTAAAGTCAATTGGAACACCAAGTAATGAAGCACTTTCTAAATCGACCCAACCTAACAAATAAGGAATAAGATAACCACACGCCAATATTACAAGTTGTAATAACGCCGTTGAAACAACCGCCAAAATTTTCGCATACATCATCGTAAGAGGCTTTACTTTCGGAAGCATTACTTCCATTACACGTGACGCCTTTTCAGATGCAATATTCATTGCGATTGTATTTCCGAAAGCTACAATAAACATATACAAAGCAAATGTAAAGAAATATGCAATTCCGAAAGAAGATGTGCGATCTTTTATCGCTTCTTGCTGCACTTGAATTTCTGCTTGTAATTGCTGCGCAATTTCTGGTGAAACATTATTTTTTGCAATCGTCACCTTCGTATATTGTTGTTTTAAATAACCCGCCATAATCGCAGAAGTTGCTTGGCTTGGAAATCCATTATACATATATGTAACTGCTGGAGTCCCATCCTTTTCCGTCACATGGAATAGACCATCTAAATCTCCCTCTTCTACTTGCTTATGCAGTTTATCAAAATCATCTTTTGAACCGACCGTTATTTTTGCTGATGGCAATAGCTTATTTAGCTCTTCTTTTTGTACTTTGTATGTGGAACTCTCTACTACAACTGCAATTTTATCTTTATCCTTATTTTTATCATCGCCTGAGGTAAAATGATTAAATGCAAAAATACCAAACACAACTAAAAATAAAATCGCACTCGTAATTAATGATTTTTTAGATAAAAACGCTTCCTTAAAATAAAATGAAAATACATGAGAAAATTTACGCATCTTTATTTCGCCCTCTCTACAAAGATTTCGTTTAACGTCGGCTCTAACATTTTAAATTGTCGTAAGCTAATACCTTGCTCTTGCAACTGTTGCAAAATCTTTAGAGCTTCTGCATCGCCTTGTACTTTTACATAAAGAAGGCCTTGTTGTTTTTCATACGGAACGTGTATAGCTTCTAATCCCTTTTCATTCTCTACTGTATCTTCAATAGTTAAATTACGGAAACCGTATTCTTTCTTAATATCACTTAACTGTCCTTCTACGACCGCTTCGCCTTTTTTCAAAATACATACATGTTGGCAAAAAGCCTCTACTTGCTCCATACGATGACTTGATAAAATAATTGTCTTTCCACTCTGTACTTGTTCTCCAATAATATTAGCTAACATTCCCGCATTAACTGGATCAAGTCCGCTAAATGGTTCATCTAAAATAAGAAGTTCTGGATCATGAAGAAGAGCAGCAATCAATTGAATTTTTTGTTGATTCCCTTTCGAAAGCTCCCCTGCCGTTTTAAATTTATATTCTGGGATTGCTAATCGCTCTAACCAGTGATCAATTGCAAGATCCACTTCTTTTTTCGTCATTCCTTCTAATCTACCAAAATATCGCAACTGATCTATTACTCTACTTTTTGTATATAGTCCTCTTTCCTCTGGTAAATATCCAATTGTTACCCCGCTATCACCAAATGATTTTCCATCCCACGTAATAGAACCTTCATTTGGCGTTAATAAACCTAGTAACATTTTAATTGTCGTTGTTTTCCCTGCACCATTTCGGCCAAGTAACCCTAACACTTCACCTTTCGGCAACGAGATTTGCAAACCATTAACCGCTTTAGATTCTCCGAATATTTTTGTTAAGTTTTGAATTTGTAAACTCAATGTATAAAGCCTCCTCTTTAGTATCATTCGTACTCTCTATTAAAGACTATGATTGTTCGAAATAAAATATAGTACTATATTTCAATCTTTTATACGTATCATGATCCCCCATCCACCATTTGTTTTATTTAGTTAAAATTGTAAATAATAAAGATATATTTGACAATTATAATTGTCATTTCGACAATAAAACACGTCAAATCACTTTTGTTATTTTTCCCATCTTTCTAATATAGGACATACCACTATAT
>NZ_JBFPJH010000422.1:0-2519 GCF_040838255.1 Bacillus sp. C30
AATAAATCTCGAATTAAAGATAAAATAGAAAAAGGGAGATAATACAATGACAAAAGTACTATTTATTACAGCAAATCCAAATTCAGCAGAAGGTTCTTTCGGTATGGCAGTAGGGGAAGCTTTCATCGAAGCATATAAAAACGAACATCCACAAGACGAAGTTGTAACAATTGATTTATTCAATACAACTGTACCAGCAATCGATGCAGACGTATTCGCTGCTTGGGGTAAATTTGCAGCAGGCGAAGGATTCGAAGCTTTAAGTGAAAATCAGCAACAAAAAGTTGCAGCAATGAACAATAACTTAGAAACATTTATGCATGCAGATCGTTATGTATTCGTGACTCCAATGTGGAACTTCAGCTACCCAGCAGTAGTGAAAGCATACTTAGATAACTTATCAATCGCAGGTAAAACATTCAAATATACTGAAAATGGTCCAGTTGGCTTACTAGAAGGCAAAAAAGCACTTCATATTCAAGCTACAGGCGGCGTTTACTCTGAAGGAGCATACGCATCTATGGACTTCGGTCGCAATCACTTAAATGCGGTATTAGGATTCATGGGTGTATCAGACACTGAATATATTGCAGTTGAAGGAATGAATGCAAATCCTGAAAAAGCACAAGACATTAAAGAAGCAGCAATGGTAAATGCACGCGAATTAGCAAAACGTTTCTAATATAGAAAACTTCAAAATGTCCAAACACTTGTTGTTTGGACATTTTTTCTTCTTTTTCCTTCGTTTGTCTAGTATAATGAAGGTCGGAATGATAATAGGTGGGGGTTCTGTATGATTCAAACGTTTTTTAAAATCTTTTATTTAATTTTAATCGTAATTGCGATTACACCAAGGTTGTGGCGTATAAAAAGAAAAGCAAATGCGATGTCACCGCAAGAAAAAGATAGTGTTGTGTATAAAACAACAAACTGGTTTGGTAAGAAAATGGTGGGTGTAACTGGATCGACTGTAGAAGTAAAGGGACTTGAAAATGTTCCAAAAGACAAGCCGGTGCTAGTTGTAAGTAATCATCAAAGTAATATGGATATTCCTGTTTTACTAGGTTACTTAAATAAGCCAATTGGATTCGTTTCAAAAGCGGAAATTAAAAAGTTTCCGGTTGTACCAACATGGATGGAACTAATGAATTGTGTGTTCATGGACCGCAGCGATCGCCGTCAATCTCTTAAGGCAATTAAAGATGGAATTGAACTATTAAAGAATGGACATTCTATCGTAATTTTCCCTGAAGGAACGAGAAGTAAGGGTGGCGAAATTGGAGAGTTTAAAGCGGGTAGTTTTCACCTAGCAGTAAAATCTGGTGTAGCAATCTTACCTGTAACGTTAGATGGTACATATAAAATGTTTGAAGCGAATGGAAATCGTATGAAACCAGCTCATGCAACAGTAACGATTTCTAAGCCAATTACACCTGAAGAATATGCAAGTATGGATGCTAAAGAGTTAACCCAGCATACAAAAGATATTATTGCATCTCAATTACATAAGTAATAAAAAAAGTTTCAGCTTAAACAAGCTGAAACTTTTTTTATGCTGCGGGTAAGACATAAAACAGTACGCAGAAAAACATCATTGTACTACCGCCTAGTACGAAGAGATGCCAAATGGCATGATTGAACGGAAGCTTTTCCCAAAGGAAGAATATAGCTCCGACAGAATACAAAATGCCGCCTATTAATAGTAGTGAGAAGCCGTGACCGGTTAAATTTTCATAAAGGGGTTTAATGGCAACGATGATGAGCCAACCCATAATGATATAACATAATGTTGATGTTTTAATAAAGCGACGAACAAAGAAGATTTTGAAAATAATTCCACCAATCGCAAGGGTCCAAATAATTGCGAGTAAAGTCCAACCGAGCGGGCCACGCAGTGTAATGAGTAGAAATGGTGTATACGTGCCGGCAATTAATAAATATATGGCGGAGTGATCTAAAATGGTAAATAACTTTTCTACTTTTGGATGATGGATACTATGTAGCAGTGTAGAAAATAAGTATAGAAGGAACATGCTTACGCCATAAACGGTAAAACCAACAACAGCAGATGCTGTGCCATGTTTGGAAGCATGAATAATTAATATGATTAAGGCAGGGATGCTTAAAATGGCACCGATACCATGGGTAATTGCATTCGCAATTTCTTCTTTTACAAATTGGGTCATTCTTTTAATTTTTTGCGTCATAATGTTAATTCCTTTCACTGTATTGAGATAAGTTATATTTTCCTTAACCATATCATATACAAAAGGAATAGAAAATGATATTCAATTGATTATATTTTCGAATTTTTTTGACAAAAGACAACGGATACATTGACGTTTACGAAATTTTTTGACAAAATGAACTTATGGAATAGTAGGACAAGGAATCTACTTATGAAGGGGATGGGGAAATGTTTTCAAATATTGGCTTTCCAGGGTTAATTTTAATTTTAGTAGCAGTGTTAATTTTATTTGGCCCAAAAAAGTTACCGGAAATTGGGAAAGCTTTAGGGG
>NZ_JBFPJH010000423.1:0-2518 GCF_040838255.1 Bacillus sp. C30
CCAAAAAGCTGAAGCAATCACATTAAAATTTGCAAAACCGCTTATTTTATTTGATAAAATTATGTATCCGTTCATTTGGCTTCTCAATAGTGCAGCTATATTTTTCACAAAATTACTCGGTTTAGAGCCTGCGAAAGAAAATGAACTTGCCCATTCCGAAGAAGAACTACGACTCATTTTAGGTGAAAGCTATAAAAGCGGCGAAATTAATCAAACCGAATATAAATATGTAAATAATATTTTTGAATTTGATGATCGTGTTGCTAAAGAAATTATGGTACCTAGAACTGAAATGGTTTGTTTATTTACTGAAAATACGTTAGAAGAAAATATGAAAATCGTTGCAACTGAAAAGTATACACGTTATCCTATTATTGAAAAGGATAAAGATGATATTATTGGAATGATAAATACGAAAGAGATTTTTCATAATCAAACAAAAAGCATTTACAAACCACTTGATGCCTACATACATCCTGTTTTAACTGTATTTGAAACAGTTCCCATTCGTAAAACGTTAATACACCTCCAAAAGAACCGCGTACAAATGGCGATTGTTATGGATGAATACGGCGGAACTGCTGGCCTTTTAACGATGGAGGATATTCTTGAAGAAATTATCGGAGAAATTCAAGATGAATTTGACGCAGACGAATCACCAATGATTGAAAAGCGTACTCCTAGGCTTACTGTTTTAGATGGGAAAGTACTCATTTCTGAAGTAAATGATATGTTTGGCCTACATATCGATGAAAGTGATTTAGATACAATTGGTGGTTGGCTTCTCTCTCAATCAATTGATTTAAATATTGAGGCTGGCTATTCAGTTGAATATGATGGTTTTCAATTTAAAGCATTAGAACTTGATGGGCATCAAATTAAAAAGATTGCTGTACATAAATTAGATACTACAAAGGAGTTATAAAGTGACTGTTTTACTAACAATTTGTATCATTGCTTGTTTCATTGTTTCATTTCTTGCCTTTATATACCCCATTATCCCTGGCATCCTTGCCGTATGGGCTGGCTATTTCATTTATCATTTTGGAATAAACGGCGGAGAGTTAACGACATCTTTTTGGATTATTCAAGTCATTTTTACACTCTTCATTTTCGTTGCTGACTTTATTGCAAATGGATACTTCCTAAAAAAATACGGAAGTACAAAATCGGGCGAACGTGTTGGTATGGTTTCTATCATTGTCGGATCGTTCTTCTTCCCACCATTCGGGCTTATTATCATACCGTTCTTATCTGTATTTATTACGGAACTAATGCATAAAAAGGCGCCAAAAGACGCCCTTTTAGTCGGAATTGCAACTGTTGTCGGTTTTTTAAGTAGTACAGTAGCGAAAGCAATTCTCCAAATCATTATGATTATCATCTTTGTATGCTATATCATTTTTTAGCCATCCCTATTTTGGGATGGTTTTTTAATATGAAATACCTACTCGGCTTTTCTCGTATAAGCTTTTATTACGTAAACTCCATGTAAACTGAGCTGTATCACCAACTGTGATTTTCGATCCATCTGTTGGCAACATATCTTGTTCAGTTCGATATACACCGGTTACATCACCATCTATTAAATGCGTCGGACAAACAACAGTCCAACATAGTTTACTATTATTCAGCGCTTCATAAGCAGCTAAATGATCTTCCGCAGCTGTTGTCATTTTTCTTTTCGATTCTTTTGATTGGAAACGATATATACTTGGGTTTGTTCGTGCTTGTAAAATACCAGCAGTTCCTATTGTAACAATTTTCTTTATGCCCTCTTCTTCCATTTGCTTTATAATAATCGGTAAACTCTTCTCTAACGTCCCATTCCGATCAGTTCCAAGAGCACTAATTACAATATCACATCCTTTAATCGCTTCCTTTATATCATTTCCGTTTAACACATTTCCCTCTATAATATGTAACCTTTCATGCTCTGTTTCCACTCTACTCAAATCACGAACTAATACCGTCACTTCATATGAATCATGTAATGCCAATTTCATAATGTGTGATCCTACTCTACCTGTCGCTCCTAATATACATACTTTCATATATTATCCCCTCTTCCATTCTTTCTCTCTATTTTTCCGCAAAACTTACAAATATACAACAAAAAAGCTCCCTCATATATGTGAGGAAGCTCTATTATCCATTTATCCCGCATTAACGGGCAGTAAATTCGGCGAATGCGAGGAAATTAGGCGGGAGATAACTGCCCGTAAATGCCCGATTGGTGTGGGCTAATAATCAGTGGGGATGGACAAAATCCCCACTGATTAAAGTTTCACTTTATTTCTTTTCTTTCGAATCAGAAGATTTTTCTGTTCCACTTGTTTCTTTATCTTTCTTTTCATCTTGCTGCGAAGTTGTGTCATCCTCTTTCTTTTTATCCTCATCTTTACTACAACCTACCATTAATAAAGAACTTGCAAGTGCCATAGCAGCTAATGACTTAACCCATTTGTTCATTTGCGTTTCCTCCCTTTGATAGAATATGTACAACCCCATATTACTC
>NZ_JBFPJH010000424.1:0-2509 GCF_040838255.1 Bacillus sp. C30
ACCTCAAAATTCGGCTGGAGCAAAGAAGTTAGGTGGGAGATCAACTGCCCGTAAAAGCCCGATTGGTGAAGGCTAATAATCAGTGGGGGATGAACAACCCCCCCACTGATTATAGTTTCACTTTATTTCTTCACTAGAAAAACCACCCAAATGAGGGTGGCGCTTATTATATATAGTTATTAAATGTGTTATTTTCCAAGGAAGAGAGGGGAATCTTCACTTCAGTACCTTCCTTCATATTACGCAATACAACTGTTTCTGTAGATAGTTCCTCTTCACCAATTATTAGCACATACGGGATATTTTCTTTATTTGCATAATTAAGGGCACGTTTCAATTTACGTCCAGCTAGTTCAAGTTCGATTTTTAAGGAAGTAGTAGAACGCAATTGCTGGGCGATTTGTAAACATTGTAATTCTGTCCCGAGTGGAATGATAAAAAGATCTGCTGTAGATGATGTTGTTGCTTTCTGTGATAGAGCTGTATAAATGACATCTAATCCGAATGAAATACCGACTGTTGGATAGTTCATATTATCACCACGGAATGCTCCGATAATATTATCGTATCGACCACCGCTACCGATGCTAGATGTAATCGTGCCATCTTTTAGAAAGATTTCATACACAGTGCCTGTATACATTGTGAGTCCTCTTGCTAAAAACGGATTGAATATCGTATTTTCATTTATTCCGAGAGCGAGTAAGTATTGCTGTAGTTGTTGTAGTTCCTCTACTCCATCGGCGACAAGTGTATTATTGAAAGTGTCTTTAAAGTCGGCTATAGGGAGCTTTAGGCAAGATAAAACAGTATTACATATTGTATCAGCCATTTCTACAGTAATCCCGCGCTCCAATACATCTTTTCGTACACCATCAATCCCAATCTTTTCGATTTTATCCAATGATAAAATTACGTCACTCGTTAGTTCAGTAGGGATGTTAATAGACTGGAGAATACCGTTTAACAATTTTCGGTTATTATATTGGATCGTTACTTCTAAGTTTAACGTTCGGAACAGCTCAAACGCCATGCTCATGAGTTCAGCTTCCGCCATGACTGATTCTACACCGACTATATCAACGTCACATTGAATGAACTCACGGAATCTTCCTTGTTTAATTGGCCCATCTCGAAATACTTTCCCAATTTCATAGCGTTTAAAGGGTAGGCGGATGTTCGGATTCATCGCCACGACTTTTGCGAATGGAATTGTTAAATCATAACGTAAGGCAAGATCGCGTTTTCCTTGATCCTTAAGTGTATATATTTCTTTTAAAATTTCATCGCCACCACCGTACTTGTAAGACATAAGCTCATACATATTTAACGTTGGTGTCTCTAACGGTTTACAGCCATAACGTTCAAACGTATCTTCACAAGCTCTTTTAATTTTATTTCGTAGTACTTGTTCCTCTGGTAAATAGTCTTTTGTCCCTTTTACATTTTTCATTTCCACCATAATCACTCCTCTTTTAAATTAAAAAAAGCTATGCGGGTATAAAAATACCCACATAGCTTTATGAACGCTTCGTGGGTCAACAGGAAAAGCCCTGTACCCACGAAGAAAAATTTTTCTTCGGATACACGGCGTTACGTATGATGATGAAGTTGGAAAGACGTATTAAAAGTTCGCATTAAAAATCTCTCCTTAACATAAGTTTTTCCAAATTATATCAGATGAATTTGGAAATATCAATATTTTCAGTTTTGGATAATACGTGAAGTTATGTAGGAGAAATTGAAAAGAGTGTATAATAAAAGAAAACTTAATGATATGAACTAACTTTTAAGGAGATCCTCATGAAAAAAGATAAAACAAATGCGATGCGAATATTAGATAAAGAAAAAATTGAATATTCCATGATGTCATACGATCCAAACGATGGGAAAATTGATGGCGTATCAGTAGCGGATAAAATTGGACGAGAAGTGAGAGAAGTATATAAAACACTTATCGCTCAAGGGAATAGTAAGGATTATCATGTGTTTATTATTCCGGTAGATGAGGAACTAAATTTAAAAGCAGCGGCAAAAGCGGTAAGTGAAAAGAAGATTGAAATGATTCCTGTTAAAGATATTACGAAAGTGTCAGGGTATATTCGCGGCGGTTGTTCACCAGTAGGGATGAAGAAGCTATTTTCTACATGTATTGATGAGAGCGCCCAATCACTTGAAACAATCATTGTAAGCGGCGGGAAAATTGGTGCACAAATTGAGCTTAAAGTGGATGATTTAGCGAAAGTGACGAGAGCGCAGTTTGGTGAAGTAACGAAGTAAATATACATAGGGAAAGAAGTTCTAGTTTTATTAAATTCAGATAATAATTTATAGGATAGTTAGTCCATTATGAGGGCGGATTATCCTTTTTTATTTACATAATGAATGAAATAAATAAAGATTGAATATTCAGTTTAATGATAATGAATAAAAACATCTAAAGAAATATGATGAAAGGTTGGTGGTCCTCCATGCCCATCAACCTTTTAGTATGAAGTAACACCTGAAC
>NZ_JBFPJH010000425.1:0-2500 GCF_040838255.1 Bacillus sp. C30
AGCGCCGATGGTAGTTGGGACCTTGTCCCTGTGAGAGTAGGACGTCGCCAAGCAAAAACCTAAGTCGTTTCGACTTAGGTTTTTTTGTGTTTATTTTTATTTACCGAAGGTTAAAATCCATAAATTTAATAACCCTGAAGATGAAAAAAAGAATGAAATAGAAACGGTATAAAATAAAATTCGGATGATAAAGTAATACGTTTAAATATAAATTGAAGGTAAGGATTGCCTTTTTATGTTAATTTAGTTGTCGAATGAACAATAATGTTTTGATTTAATATGAAAAGGTTATGTAAAAAAGAGCTGGATGGCTATTTTTCGCATAACCTTTTTATGGTTTTAAAGGATTTTACCTAAGAAAAAATCTATAATTAAGGTAGTTAACATATATTTTTTGATGGGTGTGGGGGATTATGAAAGAAATATGCATGTTATTAGTGGCTGTTATATTATGGGGGACAGCCATTGCGCCAACGAAATGGGCATTAGAATCCATTCAACCGTTTACTTTGTTATTTATTCGTCTTTTCTTTGCGGGTGGAATTTGTATGCTTTTCTCATTTAACGAACTACAAAAAGCAGTTATACATAAACATATTCCGTGGAAAAGAATGAGTTTACTGTCTTTTACTGGTGTAGCTGGGTACTTTATGTTCACATCCTATGGTATTTCTTTAACAAGTGGATTACATGTTAGTATTATTGATGCTGCATTGCCATTAGTTACAATTCTTTTTTCAGCGTTCTTTCTGAAAGAGAAAATTCAGATGGATTATTGGATCGGAATTATGTTGGGCGCTATAGGAGTGCTTTTCATTACAATTCCATCTAGCGATACTAATCAAGAGGTGTCTTTAATAGGAGATATACTTATTTTATTAAGTACCTTTTTATTTGCGTTCTACACAGTTTTGTTAAAACGGCCAAAACAAGAACGACGTTTATCTAATAAAGTTTTCACAACAGTAACACTAATGATAGGTGCAGCTATTGTGTTGCCATTTGCAATGATAGAAATTTTTTACTATGGTTTCCCAAAAATCGAAACATGGAAGATTGGATTTAGTGTAGTATACCTTGTTATTGGGGCAACAATTTTAGCATATTGGTTCTGGAATAAAGCGCTAGAGACGGTCTCAGCATCAATAAGTGGACTGTACTTAAATGGATTGCCGTTAATAAGTATCATTACTTCAATTATCCTATTAAATGAATCTCTGACATGGAAGATAATAATGGGAGGGAGTCTAGTTTTAATTGGAGTAGGATGGGCGGATAAGCAAAAGTTACGTAATCTATTAAAGGGTAATAAAATGGATAGTAGGGACTGTTAAATTGTATGTTTTATATAGTTTAAATGTTAAAAAGATACCTCATATATATGTATAAGGTATCTTTTTATATTTAGCGAAGATAATGGACTTAAATTAGTAGGGATATTCTTTGTTATATCTATATGTATCGAAATCTTTTTGAAATATTGTTTTGACGAGCTGTATACATTCATCATCATAAAAGCTTTCAAAAGTCGGGTGACGAGGGAATAAAGGATCAGTAATATCGGCATCGCTGAAATTCCCTTTATAAATCATGGCAGGGGTTTGATGATGCCATGATGTTGCAAACTCATTTATCGGTGCAGGTTTTAATTCGAAACGTTTTTCTAATTCTTTCATTTCCTGATCGAAATTTTCTAAGTATATATAATTGGTTACATACTCTTCTTCACCTGCTATATATTGTTGTGTAAAGTGAGCGTTAATATCATTTACATGAGCACCTTTAGTAAATAGGTAGTATAAAAATTGTTTGAATGAGATTCTTTTAGGAGAATTTTCATTTTGATATAAAAACTTTCGAATGGGTTTCCATTCTTCATTTTCTACATAAGGAGGTGCAATTAAGGACACGAAAGAACTGACTGCTCTTCTAAACGGATTGCGAACCAGTTTGAAAGTTTCCTTTTGTTTATCTCGTAGTGCTACACTCAGCCGTATATTATAGGCCGGTGTACTTTTGTATATTTCATATTCGAAATTATGGATGAAGGGGTGATAGTTTAAAGCTGTTTGTAATAAATCAATCTGGTAAAAAAACCACTTAGCAAGGGAAGTACAACCACTTTTTTGACTCCAAAATAGAATGAGAGGAAAGTTTCTATGATAGTGTGGGCTTCTCGCATTAGTACTAATGATGTGTAATAAGGAAGGATCCAACAATTTATGCACTCCTTTCATGTATCTTGATTATATATACATATGTAAAATAAAGATGAGGTATGAGTGTGTGGAATTTTTTTTGTAGAAAATGAAAAAGAAATGTTGACTATTATTATATAGGGGTGTAATATAAGACAAGTCGCCGATAGCAACAACGCAGAAAGCGACAAACGAAATAAAAAACTTAGTTGACATTAACTAACGAAGATGTTAACATAAGGAAGTTGCAAATGAGCGACAGACAAGTTCTTTGAAAACTGAACGAAACAAACAACGTGAAC
>NZ_JBFPJH010000426.1:0-2488 GCF_040838255.1 Bacillus sp. C30
TACGTATTTCGTTATTCTTTATCTTCTCCAATAATCCTTACTTCTCGCTCTAACTTCACGCCAAATTTCTCTTCAACAGTCTTTTGTACAAAGTGAATTAAATCAATGTAATCTTGTGCTGTTCCGTTATCAACATTCACCATAAATCCAGCGTGTTTTACAGAAACTTCCACTCCGCCAATTCGCTTACCTTGTAGTCCTGATTCTTGAATCAATTTACCAGCAAAGTTATTTGGTGGGCGCTTAAATACGCTACCACATGAAGGATATTCTAGAGGTTGTTTTGACTCACGTTTAAACGTTAAATCATCCATTTTTTCTTTAATTTCTTCACGCACACCTTCTTGAAGCTCAAATCTCGCTTCAAGAATAATGTAATGGTTGTTTGCAAATACACTCTTACGATATCCAAATTCAAATGCTTCTTTCGTTAAAGTACGTAGCTCTCCATCACCTGTCATTACGACAGCTTCTGTTAATACAAACGATACTTCACCGCCGTAAGCACCAGCATTCATATATAATGCTCCGCCAACTGAACCTGGAATACCACAAGCAAACTCAAGACCCGTTAAATTATGATCTAATGCAATTCGTGATACATCAATAATTGCTGCACCACACTGTGCCACAATCGTCGTTCCTGTTACAGTCACACCTGTAATGTGAATTAAACTTACTATAATCCCGCGAATTCCACCATCTTTAATAATGACATTCGATCCATTTCCTAAAAACGTAACTGGAATATTATATTCGTTAGCATATTTAATAACTTCTTGAATTTCATCATAATTTGTCGGCGCAACGAACACATCTGCTTTGCCGCCAACTTTAATATGCGTATGATTCTTTAACATTTCATCTTGTTTCACATGACCTTCAGGCAATACCGTACTTAAATATTTATAAACCTCTTGCATATTCATTTTACGATTCCTCTATTTCTATATTCTTTTTATCCCGTTATACGGGCCCATAATATCCCCACATACATGAACGAACCTAAAGTGGTGGATACAGTGTACCCAAAATCAATTCGAGACACCTATAAACCTCTTAATTTATAAGAGGTGCCACTCATATTAAAATATATATTGCATAATAAAGCAACCCAAATGGGCTACTAAACTTGACATGTCATCAGAAAGACAACAATTTGTAAAATATATTACTTTTTCAAAACACTATCCTTCAGTATCTTACTATACCATACGAAAATAAAGTGGTATTTTTTTGTAATCTTTACTTTGTTTATGACATATAAGAAAATCGATTGAAAGCGGGAGATAAGACTCTCATGAAGATACTAAGTGAGATACAGGAATCAAAGGATTTAACGAAGGAATTTCAAGATGAAGTGGCAGTTGCGAAAGAGAAGAAAAAGCCGTGGTAGAAGTTTTGGTAAGGTTTGTATATAAACTACAAAAAGGTAGAAAAGTATACTTTTCTACCTTTTCGATTAGTGGAATAAAGATAAACCAATTTTTAAACAATGCTATTAGTTTTTAACCACTTTTCAAAAATTAATCTAAATTGTTCTTCAGTAGCATGTTTATCCCCTATTGAAAATATTTTCAAACCGTAACCAACAAATTTTTCACCTAAATTATGTTTACTAGCATATTCATACAAAAAATCCGCGTCAGCTTCATATTCTTCAATAAAAACATCCCATATAGGCTTGTCTATTTTCTTATATGCAATAACTTCTAAATCATATCCATCTTCATAATATCCTATATGCATATGTTGGTGTTCTTCATAGTTACACATACTATTAAATAATCTCTCCTTTACCAAATAATATGATGATCATTCAAATTTGGCGGGACATGATAATGTAAATATGGTCCTTTATTTTTTACTGGACCATAATCCAACCTAAATAACACTTTTTTAGTAACTTTAGATCTGACTTGAATAATTCTAGTTTTATATGGACCTTCAAGAATATATTTATTTGGTGCGTCTAATGCTTTTTGTACATAAGGTCTCGCTATTTTCCAACCTTTATCTGCAGCTGTTCTTCCCGCTTTTGAAGTTAAAACCCTTAATGCTCCAATAACAAGAGCTGGTAATATTTCTTGTTTAACTATTAATTCACCTGTAAGAGGATTTTTTTCAATAACATATTCAACTCTTGGTTTACTTAGTTCTCCTTCTAATTGTAAAAATACAGGGTCAGTTACTAAAAAATCATATTCGTTCTCGAATTTTTCAAAATCGAAGTTAGAAACATCGACATTAGATAAATCAATACCACCATCTTCTTCAGGAACATATTCTTCGACAATTGTATCATCATTTAATTCAACAGTTGCATCAACAAATGATGGCAATGCAAAACTAAACATTAACACGAAAGAAAGTATCCCAGCTATAATTCTCATCTACCATTCCCCTCTCAAATTTTATAATAGTGGGAAATAACTAAAATTTATATTTCCTATTATTTCTCACTATCAAATATTACAAAATATAAAAT
>NZ_JBFPJH010000427.1:0-2487 GCF_040838255.1 Bacillus sp. C30
TATATATACTTTTTGTTAACATACTACGTCTCACACCGATTTTTCGTAGCATTTCATAACGGCGTACATCACGAGAAGCGCCTGTTAATATTTTGAACATAAGAGAACTCGCCATCATTGCTAAAAACGCAATTCCAAGGAAAAACCCCATAAACATTGTTCCGCTCATGAAACTGTTCATGAACTGATAAATTGTCATTTTCGTATATAGTTCTACTTTTGCGCCTGTTGTTTTTTCAATTAATTCTTTTTGTCTCTTATCTATATCGAGCAACAATGGTTTATATTTTTTCATATCATCTACTTTTGCTAATGTTACAGTATGTTCTGTTCCTTGAATTCCTTTATAACGCTCTTCATCTGCAATTCTTACAGGTTTTCCGTTAAATTGATTATGTGTAATTTGTATCTCTCTTACAACCGCATCTTCCCAATCTTTTGGCATACGAGGAAGCTTATTCGCTACTTCAGGAGCTTCCAAAGCAGAATAGACAGGTTCAGTTAAAGGTGTAGCCACACGTTTACGAGCAGGTTCTTTTAAAGTCTTTGTATCAAAATGATCTGAAATAAGTGTTGGTTTTTCAGTTAAGTCGTTACGTAAATAATAAACCGCTTCTCCATCTACTTTATACTTATACTTGCTTTCTTCAACAATTTCCATTTCTTTTAATGCCGCTTTATCTTGTTCATTTGGATCATGAATTACGACATCATATACACGTGAGAAGTCTGTCATAATGCCTACATTCTTTTGAAACGCCATACCTGCTGTCATTGCACCTGCACCTAATGCAATTAACATCGCTACAGTGCCTAGTACCCTCGATAAACTAGTTACTCGAAAACGTAACTGTGCATAAGTAAAACTATTTAATCCCGTTTCATTTCGTTTTTTATTTCCCTTAATTTTCATTACAAAAAGTGGGAGCAACGAGCTGAAAATGAAATACGTTCCTACTGTCGTAACAATTGTCGCTATTATAAATCCTAGTTCAGCAAACATTTTTATATTCACCATAAAATAGTATCCTGTACTTACTAGCAATACACCTAGTACTGTCATAATAACAGTGCGAGTCTTACTTTTCTTCACCTCATCTTGCGTTTCATCTTCACGTATTAACTCTAATTCTGTTTTACGTAATAATCGGAAACTATTCATTAAACCAGTAATGAAAAATAATATTAAGAAGAAAATAGATGTAACTAATATAGCTGGTGTGTACACAGATGCGTAATTACCTTTTGCTGAAATTTCCATTCCATTCATTAAAAAATTTCCTGCTACACTAGCAAGTACTATTCCTACTAAAATACCGATAATAATACTGACAATCCCCATACCAAAAGTCTCAATAAATAATAATTGCGCTACTTTTTTCTTTTTCGCTCCAAGCATCATGTACATACCGAGTTCTTTTCTTCTTAATGTAAGTAAAAAAGAATTGGCATATATGATATAAAAAACTGTAATGAAAGAAAGCAATATTGCACCAACCCAGAAGACGAGCCTAATACTACTAATAAGACTATTATCTTTTGTAAATTCACTATTCATCGCCATCGTTTGGAACATGTAAAAAATACTAATACTAATGACTAGACCAATAAGTAAAACCATATAATCCTTTAACATTTTTTTCATACTATGACGTGATAATTTGAATAACATAGTCTCGCCCCCTTACTTCGACTCAGTTGCTGAGCCCATTTGGGCAAGCACACCTAAAATATCTTGATAGAAATTTTCTCGTGTTCCTTGACGTTTTAACTCTTTATAAAGAAGTCCATCCTGTATAAATAAAATACGTTCACAATAGCTCGCACTAAATGCATCGTGTGTTACCATCAAAATACTTACATTGTGATTTTCATGTAAATCTTGCATCGCTTCTAATAAACTTTTTGCATTTTTACTATCAAGTGCTCCTGTCGGTTCATCTGCTAATACGATTGCCGGATTATGTACTAAAGCTCGTGCTGCCGCTGTTCTTTGTTTTTGTCCACCAGAAACAGCAGTCGGATATTTTGTTAAAATTTCAGTAATCCCTAATTTCGTCGCAAGCCCATTTACTTTTCCAGTAATCTCACTTGACGGTACGCCTTGCAGGGAAAGTGGTAAAGCGATATTTTCATAAATTGATAAATTTTCTAGTAGATTAAAGTCTTGAAAAATAAATCCTAGTTTTTGAGAACGAAAATCTGATAATGCATTCCCCTTCATAGAAGTAATATTTGTGCCAGCTATTGTTACACTACCACCTGTCGCTTGATCAAGTGTACTAATCACATTTAATAATGTCGTTTTACCAGATCCAGAAGGACCCATAATCCCTACAAACTCTCCTTCTTTAATACTTAATGAAACACCCCTTAATGCTTTTGACTGATTCTCATTTCTTTTCCCATACGTTTTTTCTACACTTTCTACAGTAACTACATTTGTTGACATCTCTTTCACTCCATCCCTTTTGCATAGTATAAATT
>NZ_JBFPJH010000428.1:0-2483 GCF_040838255.1 Bacillus sp. C30
TCGTTAATAGTTAGTATTCCCCCTAAAAATATCGACGCCAATCAATTGTTATTACTCCGCTATTTAAAACGCTCGCAATCATAACTCGATGTAAGTGATCTGCATGTAGAACGTGACATTTTTTGCACAGTGTACGTGAATTTTGAATATGATTACTGCTCTGTAAACAGCTAACCTTTCAAAATGAAGTTATACTTTAAACTTCAATTCTGGTACAAAGATAATAGAATATAGCAAGAAAAAGAGCAATTCCTAATGGAATCCATTCTTATGCTAATAGGCCAAATAGATGATGGATTAGCTTTATCAGCTTTTGGACAGACTTCGCTCCTTGAGAAAGTTGTCCTTTTTTGATCATATACATAGCTTCTATTCCGGCTATCATTTTTCTAACTGTTTTGTACGATTTTAATCCCAGTATATTTCGGATGCTTTTTTTGATAAACCAATGGTCCGGTTCAATAATGTTGTTTAAATGTTTTTTCGCGCGAAGTGGAATATCGTGTGGTAGGCGCCTTTCTTCTTTTAATTTCTGTATCGCAATTGGACAAGCTTTATCTCCATCATCCGTAATTGCACGAGGAGGAGTTGCGTGATAAGAAACCAAGGCTTTCTTTAGAAAATGCTTGGCAGCTTTTGCATTTCATCTCTGACTTAAATAAAAATCAATTGTGTTTTCTTTGGAATCTACCACACGATATAAATACATTTTCTTTCCTTTGATTTTTAGATACGTTTCATCCACTCGCCAAAAATTATTTGTGAGCTCCAAGTGTTTTCGAAGACGCTTCTTTAATTCTGGTCCATACTGATGAACCCAACGTATAATCGTTGTATGGACTAAGGATACTCCTCTTTTTTCCATCATTTCCACCAAATCACGAAAGCTGAGGTGGTACCGCAGGTACCAACGTATCGTTAACAAAATAATATCTGTTGATAATGTGTCCACTTAAACATATTGTCTTTTTCCATACTAATCACACACCTCTTTTAAATTGTAGTACCAGTATGACCAAGTTTGGAAGAGTGTTTTTAAATACTTAAAAATTTTTGCACCAGAATCATTTTTTATGAAACCATGGTCTTGCTCTACGATGTTATTTAGATATTTTATCTACCTGATTTAAATGCCTAACGGCAGTGAATATTTTAAGTGGTGTAGAAGCGATGCATATTATTTAAAAAAGAGCAGATTGAATTAACAGCATAAAAAGGCTTCCGGTAGGTGTTTTGAAATGAGTCTTGAAAACGGGACACGTATGAAAACACCTAAACCATGTGTTCTCTAAATTCTTTAGGGGATAGGTAGTTGATTTTTTAAAATTCGCACACAATTGTAGAAATCTTCACTTTTTGAATGACCAAAGGAACTTGAAATTCCTTCGTAATATATATTTCCTTGATCCGAGTGAAGGCTGACATCTTTTACTTTTCTTCCTCTTATTGCTTGTTTTAATGTCCTCATCGCTAATGTTAGTATTTGTGATCCACTGATGGAATAACTAATAATTTCACAATTAAAGGCATCCATACTCGTTGATAAATACAACGGACGCTCTCCAAATAATAGATACGTCACATCCGTAAAGCATTTTTCATTTGGTGCTGAAGCTTAGAATTCACGTTCTAATCAATGCAAGGCTACCACTGGTTCAGCATTGATATATTTCTTTTTCTTTCGACGCACTTTTGAGAGTATGTGATATTGTTTCATGATTCGTAATACTTTTTTATGGTGTGACACACAGTCCCATTTTTCGAAGAGTACCTGTCACTCTTCGTTATCCATATCGTAATTTATATCTAAGACAGATGTACTTAATTTTCTCTTCTATCTCATCTCTAAAACGTTCCGTCCGCTGTAACCAGCGATAAAATATGGAACGAGGGAATTCTAATATGTTACACAATTCTTTTACCGTTATTTTATTTTTAATTCTCTCCATAAAGTAACTACGATTTCTAGTTTCAGATTCTTTCGATTTCCAGATATTTTCCCCATACGAGTAATTTTGTTTTTTATGTTTATTTTCTAACCTTAGTTGTTTCAATTCACTTACCTCTTTTGATACTTTTCAATAAGTATGTTGTTTTCCTACAGTTTGTTGAAAACGATACGTTTGACCGATATGATACTATTTCATCCATGTCTTAATTTAGGAAACACTGTTAATTCTGAGTCTCTCCATAATCGCGCGATTTGAATAACTATCTATTTTTATGTATCACTATTCGGGTTTACGTCAAGGAACCCTCGTTTTTTGTTTAATTTATCATTTATTTTCACCAGAACCTTAGTATGTTTATTTTTGTGGGAAATGAATGAGTATTCTAACAACATTTATTGCAGCATTTTGGAAAAATTAGTTATTAAGGGCGTTAAGGAAAGGTACGGGGTGAGCGATAGGATTCAGTGAAGTTATTAACGTTTGAGTAATTACATAAGCCCAGTCATATCATCTCTGCAAAGATGATATGAC
>NZ_JBFPJH010000429.1:0-2478 GCF_040838255.1 Bacillus sp. C30
TTATACAATAGAAGAAAAAGATAGCTTTATCGTGTTAGGTATTGGAACTGAACTTAAGAGCCACTATACAGACTTTGCGGGCATAAACAAGGAAAAGGCAGACTTTTGGCTGGCCGTCGAACAAGATGGAAGGTTGGACACTTTAAAAGCTTTAGCTACAAATGATTACATTTTTTCTGTGAGTGAAGCGGTGAATAACAAGATGATGTATTACGCTGGTGTCATGACAGAGGCAACGATACAAGAAGAATCTAGAGTTATCCAGTTTCCGAGGGGAGAATACCTAGTAGTTAAAGGGGAAGGCAATACAGCTGAGGAGCTAAGTAATAAGCTTACTGGTATTGCATTTGGTCAAGCATTAGCAGAAGTAAAAGATTTTTCCTATGTTGGTGGGCCAAATACAACAGTTGAGATGGGGCAGCGAAACGGCTTAGTATTTGGTGAAATATGGATTCCAGTTGTTGGGAAGTAAAGTGTTAAAAGGAGAGATGGAATTGTCCAATATAGTTGATTTTAAAAACGTAACTACAGCTGGCATGGAGTCTTCACCTGTAGCAGAAGCACTTGCTGGTTTACGTGCCCATGAAGCACGTTACTTTATGAATAAATACAAGCATGAATTTACGGTTGTACCAGCTAGTGAAAGCGAGAAGACTCTTGATTATGTGAACCGCATTTTGAAAGAAGAACGTGATATTGAGTTTGCGGCAAAACCTTTAGAAACATCGTGTTTTCAAGTGGAAAATATTAAATTTGCCTATGTCTTCTATGAGGATGGTCTTGCAGTCAACGTCATGTATACGTTGGATAACCCAAAGAAGCGGGCCGTTGGATTTAAGCTTTCTGAGGGAATGGAGATACCAACGGAGTTAGTAGAGAAGTTTAAGTTTGCTAGACAGAAGTCTAAACTTGCTGGAACAATTCGAGGTTCGTTTTTTGTAATAAAAGGAGAATATAGTGTAAGTTGAAGAATCATTCATTTGTTATATTGAGTTATTTTTTAAAAGGCGCGATTAAGGCTAACGATCTTGAATTGTTAGCCTTTTTTTACATAAGTAAATAATATTTACAGTCTGCTACACACTACGTTCAGATAAAATAAAACGAAAGGAAATTACTGTAGGGTGGTGGTGGCGTGAGCAAAAAAAGGCTATTTGAGTTATTCTTAGTAACTTTTGCTTTACTATTCCTTCATGTAAGCACATTTACTAATGAAAAATTGAATGATAAATTTGGTAACTTTACCTTCTTTGTTGTATTTCTCATGTTTTATATCAACGTTGCATTTATAGAACGGTATTTTGATGATATACAAAAGTGGATTCGAAATATCACATTTCTTCTTGCCTTGTTAGTAGTAACTTTAATATCACTATTGATAGGTTACTTTTAAAGCCTTGTGATCACGAAAGTCCCCCAGTTTAAAAAAATGGAGGACTTTTCATAGTCTTCTAAATACAGTGAATCCCGATAATAATACGCTATGTTAACCTTATATGAATAGGCATACATTAATCTTTTTTCTCCTCAATCATGATAAAATGGACGATAAGAAATTTATGTAAGATAAAGGGGTGGAAGATTCATGGTCAGTTTTAGCACTTTGCTAGCTTTTGCAATTGTTTCACTTAGTATGGTTTGTTCACCTGGGCCTAACATGATTTATCTCCTTTCTCGCTCGATTACGCAGGGGCGTATGGCAGGATTCATTTCTCTTTTGGGTATCATGCTTGGCTTCATAATTTATATAATTGCAACAATGTTCGGACTTACAGCCCTTTTCCTAGCTGTTCCGTCTCTCTATGAAGCAGTTAAGTGGGCAGGTGCTGCTTACTTACTCTGGCTCGCATGGAATTCGATTAAGCCTGGTGCTACATCTATTATGGAACCTCGTACTATTGCTATTGAGCCGCCACGGAAATTATTTTTAATGGGACTTATGACGAATCTGCTGAATCCTAAGATTGCTATTTTGTATGTGTCACTTCTACCTCAATTTGAAGATCCTGAGAAAGGATCGTTGCTTCTACAAGGTGCAGTTCTGGGCTTTACACAAATAACGGTTAGCTTTATAGTCAACCTCCTAATTGTATTTACAGCAAGTAGAGTTGCCAAATGGTTTGGCACACGCCCAACGTGGCTGCGAGTGCAGCGTTGGCTTATGGCAAGCGTCTTGACAGGTCTTGCTGTACGTCTTGCTTTTGAACGTCGACAGTAAGAGTCTTCTTGGGGAAAGTTACTATCTTTTTGGAACGATTGTAAGGGGAATAAGAATGATATTAAAAATAAAGCCAGCTACTGTATGTTCTTACTTTTACCTAACGTTTTTTCAAAAATGCTAGTAGATGCTGTTTCTTTTTTTAGAGGATACGGTAGGAATACCGTATTTTTTATTATAGGGGAATTTTGTTTTGTTAGCTTGAGAGCAATGTGAAACCTAAAATAATATGATCATATTATTTTAGGTTTCACATTGCT
>NZ_JBFPJH010000041.1:0-22041 GCF_040838255.1 Bacillus sp. C30
ATATTATCGTAAGGTATTGAAAAGTTTGTCTACATTTTATATTCAGACAAATTAGTCACGTTTAACAGGGGGGAAACATAATGGTCAAACATAATCCATTTCAATCACGTGCAACTTTTGAACTAGATGGAAAGACGTATCATTATTATCAATTGAAAGCGCTTGAAAACGCAGGGGTTGGCAACGTATCTCAATTACCATATTCCGTGAAAGTTTTACTTGAATCTGTACTTCGTCAAGTAGACGGACGCGTAATTACAGAAGAACATGTTACAAATTTAGCGAAATGGGGAACGAAAGATGTTCAAGATATCGATGTTCCGTTTAAACCATCTCGCGTAATCTTACAAGACTTCACAGGTGTTCCAGCTGTTGTAGATTTGGCTTCGCTTCGTAAAGCAATGGCAGATATGGGCGGAGATCCTGATAAAATTAATCCAGAAATTACTGTAGACCTTGTAATTGACCACTCTGTACAGGTTGATAGAGCGGGTACAGCGGACTCGCTTGCATTCAACATGGACTTAGAGTTTAAACGTAATGAAGAACGTTATAAATTTTTAAGCTGGGCACAGAAATCATTTGATAACTACCGTGCAGTTCCACCAGCAACAGGTATTGTACACCAAGTAAATCTTGAATATTTAGCACCGGTTGTTCATGCGGTGAAAAATGCTGAAGGTGACTTAGTTGCATACCCAGATTCATTAGTTGGAACTGACTCACATACAACAATGATTAATGGTATTGGTGTTCTTGGATGGGGCGTTGGTGGTATTGAAGCAGAAGCAGGAATGCTTGGACAGCCTTCATATTTCCCAGTACCTGAAGTAATCGGTGTGAAATTAACTGGTACACTTCCAAGTGGTACAACAGCAACTGACGTTGCATTAAAAGTAACACAAGTGTTACGTCAAAAAGGTGTAGTTGGTAAATTTGTTGAGTTCTTCGGTAATGGACTAAAGAGCATGCCTTTAGCTGACCGTGCAACAATTTCAAATATGGCACCAGAATACGGTGCAACTTGTGGATTCTTCCCAATCGACGATATTTCATTAGAATACTTACGTTTAACAGGTAGAGATGAAGAGCAAATTCGCGTTGTTGAAGAATATTGTAAAGCAAATGGCTTATTCTATACAGCAGACAGTAAAGATCCAATTTATACTGATCTTGTTGAAATTGATTTAAATACAATTGAATCTAATCTTTCTGGACCGAAACGTCCGCAAGATTTAATCCCACTTTCAAATATGAAAGAGGAGTTCCATAAAGCTGTTGTAGCACCAGTTGGAACACAAGGGCTTGGATTCAATGAGCAAGAGTTTGATAAAGAAGTGAAAGTTACATTGAAAGATCAAGAAGTAACGATGAAAACAGGTGGAATTGCAATCGCTGCAATTACAAGCTGTACAAATACGTCAAATCCGTACGTGTTAATTGGAGCAGGGTTAGTTGCGAAGAAAGCAATTGAAAAAGGACTTAAAGTACCTGGTTACGTAAAAACATCGTTAGCACCAGGATCTAAAGTTGTTACAGAGTACTTAGATAAGTCTGGTTTAACAACGTATTTAGATCAATTAGGTTTCCAAACAGTTGGTTACGGCTGTACGACTTGTATCGGTAACTCTGGTCCATTAGCAGAGGAATTAGAAGAAGCAATCGCAGCAAATGATTTATTAGTAACATCTGTTTTATCTGGTAACCGTAACTTTGAAGGTCGTATTCACCCACTTGTAAAGGCAAACTACTTAGCATCACCACCACTTGTTGTGGCATATGCACTTGCAGGTACTGTTGATATTGACCTGAAAAATGATGAAATCGGTAAAGATGTAAATGGTAATGCTGTTTACTTTAATGATATTTGGCCATCAGCTAAAGAAATTGAAGATGTAGTTCAAAGTGTTGTTACATCTGAATTGTTCAAAAAAGAATATGCACAAGTATTTAACAGCAATGAGCGCTGGAATGAAATCCAAACTTCAAATGAAGCTTTATATACTTGGGATAATGATTCAACATACATTCAAAACCCACCGTTCTTCGAAGGATTATCTAAAGAGCCAGGTGAAGTTGAAACGTTATCAGGCTTACGCATAGTTGGTAAATTTGGTGATTCTGTAACGACAGACCACATTTCACCAGCAGGTTCAATTGGTAAGCACACGCCAGCTGGACGTTATTTACTAGAAAACGGCGTACAACCAGTCGACTTTAACTCTTACGGTTCTCGTCGTGGTAACCATGAAGTTATGATGCGTGGTACATTTGCAAACATCCGTATTAAAAACCAAATCGCACCAGGAACAGAAGGCGGATATACAACATATTGGCCAACTGGTGAAGTAACATCTATCTATGATGCTGCGATGAAATATAAAGAAGATGGCACAGGCCTTCTAGTTGTTGCTGGTAAAGACTACGGTATGGGAAGTTCTCGTGACTGGGCTGCGAAAGGTACAAAGTTATTAGGTATTAAAGCAGTAATCGCAGAAAGCTTCGAGCGTATTCACCGCAGTAACTTAGTATTAATGGGCGTATTACCATTACAATTTAAAGATGGCGACAGTGCTGAAACATTAGGACTTGTTGGTGACGAGTCATTTGAAATTCAAATTGACAAAACGGTTAGACCACGCGATCTTGTAAAAGTAGTTGCAATCGATGCAGAAGGAAAAGAGAAGCAATTTGAAGTAGTAGCTCGTTTCGATAGTGAAGTTGAAATTGACTACTACCGTCACGGTGGTATCTTGCAAATGGTTCTTCGTTCGAAAATCGAAGAGTCTAAAGTGTCAAACTAAATAATTGAAATGAATGATAAGGAAGCTAACATTTGTTAGCTTCCTTACTTTATGTACAGAGGGAAAGGGATGAAACCATTTGGTTTCATCCCTTTCCTTTTATTATGCAAAATTGGGGGAATGACAATGAATGAGTATAGAAGAATAATGTTGCCGCTGTTGCAAGAAAAGCTATTGCTAATTAGTGCGATTTGTAGCGGAATAGTAGCTGCCATTTTAAATTTATCCCGTCCGCTATTTATGGGGCTAATTGTAGATAACATTATTCAGCGGGAGTTAAAAGGTACGTATGTATATATTGCTTTGTTTGCGGGGAGTCGCTTTTTGATGTGGGTGAACAATCTGTTATTTGATTATGTAAGCTCAAAAGTAAGTCAGCGAATATTACGAGAGAAGCGTATAGATGTATTACGTCATTTTTTCTTATTACCGTTTGAAGAAAGTGAGAAGGTAAAACAAGGGGAGTTAGAAACATTAGTCGTTTCTAATATTCCGAATTGGGTAAGGTTATATGGATCTATATTAATAGAATACATCCACGCCATTGCACAATTTATTGGTGCGTTCATAGCTCTACAACATATCGATGTACAGTTCATATGGTGGATAACCCCGTTTTTATTTTTAAGTGCAATTGTTCCAATGCTTATGGGGGGAAAAGTAAGAAATATTGCAAGTATTGCTCAAAAAAATCAATCAAGTGTTGTAGAGATGATGTCACAGTTTGTAAAAGGTATGCAAGATTTACGTAGTTTACAAAAAGAAAAATGGGCAATTCATTTGTTTAAAGGAGTGACGGCACAATCTTATAAAACAGAAGTAAGGAAGACGATGATACAACATTGTATTGGGATAGTTGGAACGGTAATAGAAACAGGAGCATATATTGTTGTTCTTATTATAGGAGCAAAAAAAATAATAAAAGGGGATATGGAAGTCGGTTCGCTTGTGGCGGTATTAGCTACAATTGAGATGTTATTTTTTCCTGTTCGTTATGCAAGTGATTTATTAATGATGACACAAGTTGCTATTGCTTCGGCAAATCGAGTTTTTTGTTTTTTAAATATAGGAGCTGAATACAGAAATGTAGAGAGAGCGATGGGAATGAGATTAACAAATGTTTCATTTCAAGAGAACGTCGAAGAGAGATGTAGAATTAAAAATATTCATTTGCAAATTAATCCTGGTGAACTCGTCATTATTGTAGGAGAAAGTGGTGCAGGAAAAACAACGCTTTTAAAATTAATAACGGGTGTGTATAAACCATCTAACGGTAGCATTGTTTATTATGGTAATGGGGCTCGTATGACTACAGTGTGGCAAGAACCTCGTTTCTTTCGGACGACAATAAAAGAGAATATGTATTTCGGGGAAGAGTATTTAGAAAACCAGTTAGCAAAAAATATTGAACTTGTAAATGTGAAGCCGATTATTAGGGATTTACCTGAAGGGATTCAAACTGTACTACATAAAAGCGGTGAAGAGTTTTCGGGAGGAGAGAGAAAACGTCTTGCGTTATTGCGAGCGATTGTATCAAATCCGAATCTTATTATTTTAGATGAACCGACTGCGGGATTAGATCCGAGCAATCAAGAAGTGGTTTGGAATATGCTTAAAGGGCTAGGGGGGAATGTAACGAGAATTGTGACGACACATGATGTAGAGAATGCGATGATAGCGGATCGGGTGGTTGTTATGAATAATGGGAGTATTGTGGAATGTGGGGATCCTAGAGAATTATTAAATTGTAAGTCATTGTTTAAAGAGATGCTAATAAAAAGATAAGAGCTACATAGCGCTCTTATCTTTATTCACTCTTATTAAGTCGATACGTATAAGACTCAGGATCGTTAGTACTAAACTCTTTTACTAGAGTAAGTTGATTTGTATCCGGATTATACTTGAAAATCTTGACTATACGTTCGCTACTTAGTGATGGATTATATTCTTGAATAGCAAATGTATTTTCAGCAATCTGTGTCATATTACTGGTGGAAATATTTTCTATGGAATCATGATTTGTAGAAATTTCAACGACTCGTTCACCGTTGAAAAATAAAAGAACGATTACTAAAATAACTAAACATATTCGTATATAGCGAAGTTCTTTACTAATAGGGTGTTCTCCCAAAACAATCATCCTTTCTGTAACTATTGTATAGTAGTGGTGGTAGTCATCGTGAAGAAACTAAGAATACCGAGACCAGCTAAAAGGATAAATGAGATTAAAGCGATATAGAGACAAATACGTCCCACTTGCTTTTTTTCAGGATCTTTACTGAAGAGCGAGATGATCCAAGTGATAATCCCGATTGGTGAAAATATAAAACTAAGAATATATAATAGTATTTTTTCAAATAAATTCATAAAAATCCCCCTTTTTGAAAGCTCTACATGTGCAGTTTTCTTCGTATTAGCGCTGCTGTTATGTAGGAAAGTACAGAATAAACAGCACTATAAACAATCCAAGCGTCTAAGTTTTGTAAAGCTAGGTGTATATTAAATTTAGAGACGATAATGAAAAATATAAGTGGAACAGTAAAAGAAATAATAATTGCAGCCCATTTGAATTTGTATAGTAAGGTGCTAAAAAAAATACATAGTAATGGTAAAGTGAAAAAAACAAAAGTGAAAGGGTTGATAAGTAATTGTAAAATACATATCACCTCGCAAGTTTTGTATTTATTTCTAATTATATGATAAAAAGGGAAATATTTCATCTGGACTATAAATATTCTAACTATTTCGACTGTGAATATTTCCAAGCTTGTCCGTATAAGCTAAAATAAGGTATATAGTATTTTGGTGATTATGTAATAAGAAGATAAACACGTAAGGGTGATATAATATGTGGCGGAAGCTTACCATTATTGTAGTGTTACTTTGTTTAGCGGGATATGCAGCTTATGAACAGTTTGGTAAAGAGGATCAAGTAATGCAAGAAAAGCCTGCCAAAAGTGAAGCTGCTATGAAAGAGATTTTCGCAAGGAACGGTATTGAAATTGGAAAGAGCGCACCAGATTTTGAATTAGCAAAGATAGATGGAACGAATGTAAAGTTATCCAATTTAAAAGGAAAGAAAGTTATTTTAAACTTTTGGGCAACGTGGTGTGGGCCTTGTCAGCAAGAAATGCCTGATATGGAGGCCTTTTATAAAGAACATAAAGAAAACGTAGAAATTTTAGCTATAAACTATACTCCTTCAGAAAAAGGAGGGGGAGAAGAAAAGGTAAGGAACTTCGCTAAAGAAAAAGGAATTACTTTTCCTATTTTATTGGACAAGAACATTGATGTGACAACAGCGTATAAAGTAATTACCATTCCAACTTCTTATTTTATTGATACAGAAGGTGTCATTCAAGATAAGTTCATTGGACCGATGACGCAAAAAGAGATGGAGAAACGGATTGCTAAATTAAAATAACGGTGAAAAGGTAGAGGTGGAAAGTTACCATTTCTGCCTTTTCTTTTTCACGTAGTGATAGCAGCATGTTATGATAAAAGAAATATAAACGTTTAGAGGTAAAGGAGTGTTTGGAGTGGGGAATATATCCTTACCGTTAGATTATGTTGTAATTGATTTTGAAACAACAGGATTTAACCCTTATAATGATAAAATTATTCAAGTCGCAGCAGTGAAATATCATAATCATGAACTAGTAGATCAATTTGTTTCCTATGTGAATCCGGAGCGTTCAATTCCGGACCGAATAACAAGTTTAACAGGTATTACAAATTATCGTGTTTCAGATGCACCGACGATTGAAGAAGTATTACCTTTATTTTTAGCATTTTTACATACAAATGTTATTGTCGCTCATAATGCATCTTTTGATATGCGTTTTTTAAAAAGTAATGTAAATATGCTTGGACTACCTGAGCCTAAAAATAACGTTATTGATACTGTGTTTTTAGCGAAAAAATATATGAAGCATGCGCCTAATCATAAACTTGAAACGTTAAAACGAATGCTTGGAATTCGATTAAGTTCTCATAATGCATTTGACGACTGTATTACGTGTGCGGCTGTTTATCAAAAATGTGCAGCGGTTGAAGAAGAAGGAAAAAGAAAAGCGAATAAGGAAGTACTTGATGAAACAGCGGTATTTGAAGCAGTAAAAGAAATGCTTGTACGAAATAAACGTGATATTGAGTGGATTCGTTGTATGAATGTTGGGAGTTATTTAGATATAAAAGCCTTTTACCCAATTATAAGGTTAAAGGTCAAAGGGCGAAAGAAATATGTGTTAACAGAAAAAATGGAAGACGATGTAAGAGAAATTTGTACGAGCTTAACATACGAGGCAGCATTGAAAAGTGAGATTGGCAACACGAGAATTATGATTGACAGTGTAGAGGACATTTTGAAGCTAGAGAGCTACATTGTAGCAGAATACGATTCTGTATTACGAGCGCTGGATGAATATAGAGCAAATAAAGTAAATGCGGATGAAGAAATTAAAAAATATTTAAATACGATTTTTTATCAAAACATAAAATTTTCTTACAAATCTGATTAAAGAGTTTTTCATTTGCTCATACTATGTAATAAGAAAGCGTAGAAGAAAGGGTGAGCAACATGAGAAGAAGTCGCCGTAGATCGTTTGAAGAACTTGTAAATGAAAATAAACAACAATTATTAAGCGATCGTGATGCAATGGATCGAATTGAAAAACGAATTGAAAAACGTTATGAAATGAAACTTTTTAAGCAGGCTGAATAATTCTTAACACTAGTACGATACTAGTGTTAAGGAGGCGATAGTAATGGGTAATCCGAAAAAGAATTCAAAAGACTTTGCACCAAATCAAATTGGAACACAATCGAAAAAAGCTGGTGGCAATAAAGGAAAGCAAATGCAAGACCAAACTGGCAAACAACCAATTGTTGATAACGGTTAAAAAAAGGAGAATGTCATCATTCTCCTTTTTGTGTGTTTGGATAATATTATAAAAATATTTAAAAAGCTGACTTTCGTCAGCCTTTTTTCGTAATTGTAAAGTTTTCAATGAGTAAACGCCAATTTTGTGGGAATGGTAGACCAATCTTCCAGTAACTAATACCGCCAATGCCTTGTTCTTTCATTAAATTGAATTTACTTTGAATAGACCTCGAATCTTCAAACCAAACCTCGTGTTGTACGCCGTTTTCATCAAAGTAATTAAAATGTGGAGCTTGGGCTGTGAAATCATAGCGGATAGGAACATTGTATTTACGAGCAAGTGCAACAGCTGCGACAGAGCTAACTGCTTTTGCGGGTGGATTCCCTTGTTTGAAAGGAAGTTTCCAATCAAATCCATATAAATTTTGCCCCATCATAATTTTTTGTGGGGGCATTTGAGATTTTGCATATTGAAGTACTTCTTTTACAGGACCAATAGGGGAAATCGCCATCGGTGGTCCACCTTGCCAACCCCAGTCGTATGTCATAATGACGACGAAATCAACAATTTGTCCTTGTGCTTTATAATCGTGAGCCTCAAAAAATTTCCCTTTTTGATTTGAGCTCGTTTTCGGTACAAGTGTTGTACTTAATGTGTATCCGCTAGGTAAGCGTGTTTTCACATTTCGTAAAAAACGATTATACGCTTCGCGATCTTCAGGTGCCACACTCTCGAAATCGAAATGAATGTCTCGCATGCCATATTTTTCAGCTGTTTGCAAAATGTTAGTAATAAACTTGTTTTGAATTGTTGCATCGCGTAAAATAACCGAGGTCAGATCGGCACTGAAATTTCCATTTTCAATATTTGTAATAACGAGCATAGGGATGGTGTTACCTTGCGTTGCAATATTAGCGATTTTCGCTGTTTCCGTCGGTTCTTTTAAAGTGCCGTCTCTTTTTGCTTCAAAGCTGAAGTAGGCTAAATATGTTAAAAATGGATTAATAGCACGTGTAGCATTTACTAAACTTTCTTTTATCGGTATTGTTGAAGGCTGTAAATAAGCAATGGATTCTACTGCTCGTTTTGTTCCTTTCGGTATATATAATTGCTGTCCGACATGGAGAATAGATTTTAATGAAAGGTTATTAACTTTAGCTAAACTGGCGAGAGGGACGTTATACGTTTGAGAAATTCGATAAAGGCTGTCACCTGGCTGTACATAATAATTATTGCCTTTTGTATTAACGATAAGTGCCTGACCAACAACGAGTGTTTCAGCTGGATTTAGTCCATTGTCTTTTACAATTTCTTCAGGTGTAGATCCGTACTTTGATGCTAAACCATAAACACTATCACCGCTACGAACAGTTACAATTTGGATCATGTGCTTGCCCCTTTCGGTAAAAGATTCACTGTTTTTATTTTATTTTTGATTCCACTGTATTATGATTAAATGTATGCAAGGTAGCAGAAGTGAAAGAAGGCGAATAGAAATGTTTGTAGCAGAACATGAAGTTGAAATCCGCTATGCGGAAACAGACCAGATGGGTGTTGTTTACCATTCAAACTATTTAGTGTGGCTAGAACTTGGGCGCACTAAACTTATACAAGAATTAGGATTTTCATATGTTGAAATGGAGAAAGAGGGAATTATTTCTCCTGTATTAGACTTGCAAATTTCATATCGTAAAGCGATGCGTTACGGAGAAAAAGCTATTGTGAAAACTTGGGTTGATACTGTGAGCCCGCTCCGCGTTGTATATGGATATGAAATTTATAATGGTGATGGCGAACTTTGTATTACTGCAAGCACGACGAATATTTGTGCGAAAAAAGAAGGGTTCCGCCCTGTATCATTTAAAAAATTATATCCTGAGTGGTATGCGAAATATGAGGAAATTAAAAAGAAATAAAGTGAAACTTTAATCAGTGGGGGTCTTACTACCCGCAAATAGCGGGATAAAAAAGCGTGGCAGAAGCCACGCTTTTTTATTTTTCATAATTAAATTGAGGGAAATCATCACCGTCGTTAAGTGTAACTAATAAATTATGTCCATCGAAGAACCACTCATCATCGCCTTCAATAAAGAAGTTAATACCTTCTTCTTGAGTTTGAACAGCAGGGTGCGCAGGGTCATCTTTACGAATACCTAAAGAAAGTCCTTTTTGCACAGTACTGCAACCGCCGTATTGTACGAAAAGGCGTATTGTTTCACCCGATTGTAAGTTTAATTCGTTTTTATACCATTGTGCTGCTTCTTTTGTTACGGAAAGATTCATGTATAGTTCCTCCAAATTATGTTGCTTTTTCTTTTAGTATAAAAAATAACGCAAAAAGACGCTATTAATATGCTTCACGTTTTCTTTTTGCGTTATGTGGGTTACGATCTTATTTTTGCTTTTTTGAAAAGTTTGCTTTTGGTTCAGTTTTATTTATAATTCGTCCGATATTTGCACGGTGTTTATAAATAACCATACCTGCTAATAAACACATCGCAATAATGAAGATTTTATCCCCGCTAACAATGGATGCAATAACAGCAACGACAGCTGTTATCATAGAAGAAAGTGATACGTATCTTGTTGTAAATAAAAGGCTGAAAAAGACAACAGCTAATATTGCAAAAACAACTGGTGAATAGCATAATAGTACCCCAGCAGAAGTTGCAACTGCTTTCCCCCCGCGGAATTTTGCGAAGATCGGATAGACATGTCCAAGAACAGCGGCTAATCCAAACCATAGTGGGTGAATATCTGACCCGAAAATAATCGGTAGACCTGTTGCTAATGTACCTTTTAAAATGTCAGCAATTGTTACGATAAAACCTGCTTTTTTCCCTAATGTACGGAATGTATTTGTTCCGCCTAGATTACCGCTTCCATGCTCACGAATGTCGATTCCATAACCAATTTTTCCAACGACTAATGCAAATGGAATCGAACCGAGTAGATAGGCAACGATAAATAAAAGATATGTAATAACCATGAGTTCAGTCTCCTTTATACAAATGTGTTGATAAAGGGTAAAAAGAGTTTTTCCCATTTATTGTACCATACATTTGTAAAGAGCACATTTCTTTTTTATAAATGAAAAAGTCATTAATTTTTAAAAAAACTTTCACAGGAATGTTACATTTTTCACAGGAACAGAAGAACTATATGTTGTATGATTTTAATCGAAAGACAACAACATGTTGGTGGAGGGTTATGAATGTTGAAACAAAATGTACGTGGAGAAGAATTAATGAAAGTATTTGAGACAATTATCCACGGTAATGAACAAGATTTAATGCAGGAAAATGCAAATGTAGATGGTCGATCTCCAATGGGAGTAATGGGAACGTTCGCATCTGAGAGCGCAAAGTATTATGCAGTAGAAAAATTATTATCAGATCAAGTGAAAAAAGCGATAGATCAAAATATATTATATCCACATGATTTAGATTTTTATGCAACAGGAACGACGACTTGTTCGCAAATTCCGTTAGCGCAAATGCTAGCTAACGGTTTCCATACTGGACATGGACATATGAGACAACCGCAAGACATTAAAAGTGCGTTGGCGCTTTCTTCAATTATTTTTCAGGCGAATCAAAATATGCAGCACGGTGGTCAATCGTTTGCACTCTTTGATATTGATTTAGCTCCATATGTGAGAAAAACAGTAAAGAGACATAAAAAACGACTACAGTCATATCCGCTTACGAAAGAACAAATAGAGGAATTTGCATGGAAAGAGACAGAAAATGATACGTATCAGTCGTGTGAGGCTTTCGTTCATAATTCAAATAGTATGCATAGTAGGGGCGGGGGACAAGTACCATTTATTTCTATTAACTACGGAACAGACACATCGAAAGAGGGAAGACTTTTAATTAAGCAACTTTTAAAAGCGACGCAAGCTGGACTTGGTAAAGGAGAAACACCGATTTTTCCTATTCAAATTTTCAAAATGAAAAAAGGGGTGAACTTTGAAGAGTGTGATCCGAACTATGATTTATTTGAATTAGCGTTAGAAACGACCGCTGAGCGATTATTCCCTAACTTTTCGTTTTTAGATGCTCCATTTAATGCAGTGCACTATGATGGACGACCTGAAAGTGAAGTATGTTACATGGGATGTCGCACTCGTGTTATGTCTAATATACATGGAGAAGAAACGGCAATAGGAAGAGGTAATCTGTCGTTTACTTCTATTAATTTAGTGAAATTAGGGCTAATTAGTGGATCGAAAGAAGCGTTTTTTGAAGCGCTAAGTTATTATTTAGATTTAGGCGTTAAGCAATTATTAGAGAGATTTGCTTATCAATGTACAAAGAGAGCAAGAGATTTTCAGTTCTTATATTCACAAGGTGTATGGTGCGGTGGAGAGACGTTACAACCTGAAGATGCTGTGGCACCGATTTTAAAACAAGGGACGTTAAGTCTTGGTTTTATCGGTCTTGCAGAATGTTTAGTAGCGTTAACTGGAAAGCATCATGGAGAAAATGAAGAATCGTGGAAGCTTGGATATGAAATTATTTCCTTTATGAGAGAGAGAATGGATAAGGCGATGGAAGAACATCAACTCAATTTCTCTGTAATTGCAACGCCGGCAGAAGGGTTATCAGGAAAGTTTGTGAAAAAAGATAGAGAAGAATTTGGTGTAATTAGCGGTGTGACAAATCATAATTATTATACAAATTCGTTCCATGTACCGGTGTATTACAATATTCAAGCGATAGATAAAATTCGATTAGAAGGACCGTTCCACGCTCTTTGTAATGGCGGACATATTACGTACATTGAACTAGATGGTGCAGCTGTGCATAATCAAAAAGCGTTAAAGCAAATTGTACAAGCGATGGCGCAGTACGGAGTGGGGTACGGTTCAATTAACCATCCTGTTGATCGTTGTAAGTGCTGTAGTTATCATGGCATTATCGGGAATGAATGTCCGAGTTGCGGGAATGAAGATGAGAATGAAATAGAAAGAATTCGCCGCATAACAGGATATCTTGTTGGAGATATGTCAAAGTGGAATAGCGCGAAACGTAGTGAAGAGATGGATCGGGTGAAGCATAAATGAAAGTTATGAATATCATTCATGATAGTGTAGTAGATGGAGAAGGATTGCGGACAGTCGTGTTTTTTGCGGGCTGTCCGCATCGTTGTATCGGTTGCCATAATCCGAAATCATGGAATGTTTGCAATGGAACTGAAATGACGGTAGAAGAAATTGTGAAAGAGATTGAAAAAAATTCATTAACCGATGTAACATTTTCAGGCGGAGATCCATTTTTTCAAGCTGCTGAAGTGAAAAAAGTAGCAAAAGCAGTGAAGGATTTGAGAAAAAATCTATGGATTTATACAGGTTACAGGTTAGAAGAGATACAGAGTGCTCAAAATAATGATATGATAGAATTGTTACATTATGGGGATGTTTTGGTCGATGGAAGATTTGAACTTGATAAAAAAGATTTAACACTTCCATTTCGCGGAAGCTCCAATCAACGTATTATTCGATTGAAAGAGTAAAAAGGCGGGATAGGTTATATGAATAAAACAGTATTACTTGTTGAAGATGAAAGAAGATTACGTGAAATTGTTAGTGATTATTTTCGTAATGAAGGCTTTGAAGTAATCGAAGCGGAAGATGGAAAAAAAGCGCTAGAATTATTTGCTGAACATACAATTGATTTAATTATGTTAGATATTATGTTACCAGAAATAGATGGTTGGTCTGTTTGTAGACGAATTAGAAAAGAGTCAGCGGTACCAATTATTATGCTGACAGCACGTTCTGATGAGGATGATACATTACTAGGCTTTGAACTAGGTGCAGATGAGTATGTAACAAAACCTTTTAGTCCGAAAGTGTTAGTAGCTCGTGCAAAGACGTTATTGAAACGTGCGGATGGAGCGGTAGGAGTATCAGAAGAAAATACTATGTCTTTAGCTGGAATAGAAGTGAATCGACTATCTAGAACAGTTTTAGTAGATGGTGAAGAAATTATATTGACACATAAGGAGTTTGAACTTCTTGTTTATTTAATGGAGAACAAAGGAATTGTGTTGTCACGTCAACATTTATTAGATCAGTTATGGGGATATGATTACTACGGTGATGACCGAACGGTTGATACACATATTAAAAAACTGCGAAATAAGCTAGGAGATAAGGCGAAGCATATCGGCACTGTTATTCGAGTAGGTTACAAATTCGAAGAATAACCTTTAATTTACTATGCATCCCGGCTTTGGGATATAGCAAATTTACACTCTCCTTTGTAGGTGGAATGTACAAAAAATACTTTTCTTGTCTACAATGGTAGATAGGAGTATTTTTTTAATTGGATTTCACGATGAGTTCACAAGAAGGACACAAAATGTGACTATACTGAAAGTACGAATTCACCAGGGAGGGGAAATAAAACATGGGATATTACGACGGACCGAATTTGAATGAAGAGCATAGTGAAACGAGAGAAGTGAAAAAATCAGGTAGTAAAAAAGGATATTTTTTCACAGGTTTAGTTGGAGCTGTAGTCGGGGCGGTTTCGATTAGTTTTGCAGCACCGTACATGCCATGGGTGCAAAATAATGATGCAGCTGTTTCGTCATTCAATTCTAATAAACAAGTAGAAGGAACTGTAGTTCCAGTTGTAAATAAAGCGAAAAATGAAACTGATTTACCGGGAATGATCGAAGGCGCGAAGGATGTTGTTGTAGGTGTTATTAATATGCAACAAAGTGTTGATCCATTTGCAATGCAACCGACAGGCCAAGAGCAACAAGCTGGCTCAGGATCAGGTGTTATTTATAAAAAAGCAGGAAATAAAGCGTATATTGTAACGAACAACCATGTAGTAGATGGAGCAAATAAACTTGCTGTAAAACTAAGTGATGGTAAAAAGGTAGATGCAAAGCTTGTAGGGAAAGACCCTTGGTTAGATTTAGCGGTTGTAGAAATTGATGGATCTAATGTAAATAAAGTTGCCACTTTAGGTGATTCAAGTAAACTTCGTGCGGGTGAAAAAGCGATTGCAATCGGTAACCCACTAGGGTTTGATGGAAGTGTAACAGAAGGTATTATTAGTAGCAAAGAACGTGAAATTCCAGTAGATATTGATGGCGATAAGCGTGCAGATTGGAATGCTCAAGTTATTCAAACAGATGCAGCGATTAACCCAGGTAATAGTGGTGGTGCGTTATTTAACCAAAACGGTGAAATAATTGGGATTAATTCAAGTAAAATTGCACAACAAGAAGTTGAAGGAATTGGATTTGCTATTCCAATTAATATTGCAAAGCCAGTTATTGAATCCCTTGAAAAAGACGGAGTAGTGAAACGTCCAGCTCTTGGAGTAGGTGTCGTTTCATTAGAAGATGTGCAAGCTTATGCAGTAAATCAATTAAAAGTGCCAAAAGAAGTAACAAATGGAGTTGTATTAGGTAAAATCTATCCAATATCACCAGCGGAAAAAGCTGGTTTAGAGCAATATGATATAATAGTAGCGTTAGATGATCAAAAAGTAGAGAATTCACTTCAATTCCGTAAATATTTATATGAAAAGAAAAAAGTAGGCGAGAAAGTAGAAGTTACATTCTATCGCAATGGCCAAAAAATGACGAAAACAGCTACATTAGCAGATAATTCAGCTACAAAGAATCAATAATCGGAATAAAAGAAAGTCTCTTTCATGTTGAAAGAGACTTTCTTTATCGGATATACTAAAGGAATAGGAGGGATAAATTATGATAATTGAAAACCCAACTCGTACGGAAATTGGTGAAGTATTAAAGAAAAGTAAAACGATTGCAGTTGTTGGATTATCAGATAAGCCAGAACGCACATCGTATATGGTTTCAAAAGCAATGCAAGATGCTGGGTACCGCATTATTCCAGTAAATCCAACAGTAGATGAAGTACTCGGAGAAAAGGCAGTTTCTTCACTGACGGATATTAAAGAACATGTTGATATTGTAAATGTGTTTCGTCGCTCAGAATTTTTAAAGGATGTTGCGAAAGAGTTTGTAGAGATTGATGCAGATGTTTTCTGGGCACAATTAGGAGTACAAGATGAAGATACATATAAACTTTTACAAGAAAAAGGCTACACAGTAATAATGGATCGTTGCATTAAAGTAGAGCATGTAATGACAAAATAGTATAGATTTTAAAGATAGAAAGATTGATTCAGCCCTCACTTTTTACATAAGTAGGGCGGATGAACGAGGTGTTCATCATGAGATTTTTTAAAGGCTGTTTTTGGGGATTGTTACTTGTTATCCCATTTTGGATATTGATCATTTGGATCATGATAAAGGTTTGGAATGTATAATGTTGGAATACATATCCATTTCTCGTTGACAAACGATTATTTTTCTGAAATAGTAGCCTAGAGGAATCCTTGTGAAAAAAAACAAGGATTTTTCTATTGAAAATAGTATATAAAAGAGATAAGATAACTTGCCAAAACTATAGTCGAGGCGTTATTCTATAATAGAAACATATGTTCTGATTTGATTAGGAAAGGGGCAAGGAGTTTGGCGAAGCATCAGTTCCAATATAATGAAGATGCAATTCAAGTGTTAGAAGGACTTGAAGCCGTTCGAAAACGCCCGGGTATGTATATCGGGAGTACGGATAGCCGTGGATTGCATCATTTAGTATATGAAATAGTAGATAACTCCGTTGATGAAGCATTAGCGGGATTTGGCGACGAAATTTCTGTCGTAATACATAAAGATAATAGTATTAGCGTAATTGATAAAGGGCGAGGAATGCCTACGGGAATGCATAAGCTTGGAAAGCCGACACCTGAAGTTATTTTAACTGTACTTCATGCTGGTGGTAAGTTTGGCCAAGGAGGCTATAAAACGAGTGGTGGTTTACACGGTGTTGGGGCATCAGTTGTAAACGCCTTATCAGAATGGCTAGTAGTAACGATTAAGCGAGATGGTAGCATTTATGAACAACGCTTTGAAAATGGTGGTACTCCTGCAACGACGTTAGAGAAAATCGGGAAAACGAAAGAGTCTGGTACAACGATGCACTTCAAACCAGATACAACTATTTTCAGCACAACAAATTATAATTATGAAACATTATGTGAGAGATTACGTGAATCTGCATTCTTATTAAAAGGAATGAAAATCTCGATAAAAGATGAACGTAATGATTTAGAAGATGTGTTTCATTATGAAACAGGAATTGAGGCTTTCGTTTCATACTTAAACGAAGAGAAAGATTCGATTCATCCAGTTGTATATTTCTCGGGTGAGCAAAATGGAATTGAAGCAGAGTTAGCGTTTCAGTTTAATGATGGTTACTCAGAAAACATTCTTTCGTTTGTAAATAATGTACGTACAAAAGACGGTGGTACACACGAAGCTGGATTTAAAACAGCAATGACACGTGTGTTCAATGAGTATGCTCGTAAAGTTTCTTTATTAAAAGAAAAAGACAAAAATTTAGAGGGTACAGATATTCGAGAAGGATTAGCTTCGATTGTTTCTGTACGTGTACCAGAAGACGTACTCCAGTTTGAAGGGCAAACGAAAGGGAAACTAGGTACAAGTGAAGCTCGTTCTTCAATTGATGCAATTGTATCTGAGCATTTAGCTTACTTTTTAGAAGAAAACCCGGATGTAGCTACACTTCTTGTGAGAAAGGCAATTAAAGCAGCACAAGCACGTGAGGCTGCTCGTAAAGCGAGAGAAGAAGCGCGTACTGGTAAGAAGAAGAAAAAATCAGAAGGTACTTTAAGCGGGAAGTTAACACCTGCACAATCACGTAATCCTCAGAAAAACGAATTGTATTTAGTAGAGGGTGACTCGGCTGGTGGTTCAGCAAAGCAAGGGCGAGATCGTCGTTTCCAAGCGGTACTACCATTACGTGGTAAAGTAATTAACACGGAAAAAGCAAAGCTTGCTGATATTTTTAAGAACGAAGAGATCAATACGATTATTTACGCAATTGGCGGCGGCGTAGGGAATGAGTTCGCTGTTGAAGATATTAACTACGATAAAGTTGTTATTATGACCGATGCAGATACGGATGGAGCACATATTCAAGTGTTACTACTGACGTTCTTCTACCGTTATATGAAACCACTTATTGAAGCTGGTAAAGTATTTATCGCACTTCCACCTTTATATAAAGTAAGTAAAGGAAAAGGGAAAAGTGAAGTAATTGAATATGCATGGTCTGATGAAGAATTAGGTGATGTAACGAAAAAGGTCGGTAAAGGCTACATGTTGCAGCGCTATAAAGGACTTGGCGAAATGAATGCCGATCAATTATGGGAAACAACGATGAACCCTGAAACACGTACGTTAATCCGTGTGAAAATTGACGATGCATCAAGAGCTGAGCGCCGAGTTACGACGTTGATGGGGGATAAAGTAGAACCTCGCCGTAAATGGATTGAGCGTAATGTACAATTTGGTATGCAAGAAGAAGGAAATATTTTAGAAAATGAAATGATTATGGAGACGGAGGTGGAATAACATGCAGGCAGAGAAGTTTCATGACCTCCCGCTTGAAGACGTGTTAGGTGACCGCTTTGCACGTTATAGTAAATATATTATTCAAGACCGCGCGCTTCCAGATGCGCGTGACGGTTTAAAACCGGTACAAAGACGTATTTTATATTCTATGTATGTAGAAGGAAACGTACATGATAAAGCGTTTCGTAAATCAGCTAAAACAGTAGGTAATGTTATCGGTAATTATCATCCACATGGTGATTCCTCTGTATATGAGGCGATGGTCCGTTTAAGTCAAACTTGGAAAGTACGTAATGTTTTAGTTGAAATGCACGGAAATAACGGTAGTGTTGATGGGGATCCAGCAGCGGCAATGCGTTATACGGAAGCACGTTTATCACCAATCGCATCTGAGTTATTACGTGATCTTGATAAAGAAACAGTAGAATTCGTGTCAAACTTTGATGATACGAGTGAAGAACCTATTGTATTACCGGCAATGTTCCCGAACTTATTAGTGAACGGATCTACAGGGATTTCCGCTGGTTATGCAACAGAAATTCCACCGCATCATCTTGGAGAAGTAATTGATGCTACAATGATGCGTATCGATCAACCGAATAGTTCTGTGGATGACTTGTTAACGGTTATTAAAGGACCAGATTTCCCTACAGGTGGTATTATACAAGGGATAGATGGCATTAAAAAAGCGTATGAAACAGGTAAAGGTAAAATTATTATTCGCGGAAAAGCAGAGGTTGAAACGATTCGTGGCGGGAAGCAACAAATCGTTATTACAGAAATTCCGTACGAAGTAAATAAAGCGAATCTTGTTAAGAAAATGGATGAATTACGTATAGATAAAAAGCTAGATGGAATTGCTGAAGTACGTGATGAGACAGATCGTACAGGTCTTCGTATCGTTGTAGAATTAAAAAAAGAAGCGAATGCTGAAGGTATTTTAAATTATTTATATAAAAATACAGATTTGCAAATTCCATACAACTTTAATATGGTAGCGATAAATAATCGTCGTCCGACACTTATGACATTACCTAAGATTTTGGATGCATATATTGGACATCAGAAAGAAGTTGTTACAAGACGCTCACAATATGAATTAAGAAAAGCAGAAAATCGTCAGCATATTGTAGAAGGTTTAAAGAAAGCATTATCAATTTTAGATGAAGTGATTGAAACGATCCGTGGGTCTAAAGATAAGCGTAATGCGAAAGATAATTTAAGTGCGAAATTTGGATTTACAGAGGCGCAGTCAGAAGCAATTGTTTCACTGCAATTATATCGTTTAACAAATACAGATATTACAGCGCTAGAGCAAGAAGCCGCGGAACTTAGTAAGAAAATTATAGAGTTACAGTCAATTTTACAAAGTGAAAAAAGACTTTTTCAAGTTATTAAAACAGATTTGAAGAGAGTAAAGAAAACATATAGTGATAATCGCCGTGCGATAATTGAAGAGGAAATTGAAGAAATTAAAATCGATGTGGAAGTTATGATTCCGCAAGAAGATGTCATCGTTACTGTAACGAAAGAAGGCTATGTGAAACGAACAGGTTGGCGTTCGCATAATGCATCGAACGGGAAATACTTCGGTATGAAAGAGGGTGACATCTTACTTGAGCGTTTCGATACAAACACGACAGAAACCGTTCTTTTATTTACGAACAAAGGAAATTATATTTATCTTCCTGTGTATGAAATGCCAGAAATTCGTTGGAAAGATTTAGGTCAACACGTTGCGAATCTTGTTTCACTCGAGCGAGATGAATCGTTAATTTGGGCAACAGTCGTACCGAATTTTGAAGAAGAAAAACGATTTATCGTATTTGTTACACGAAACGGTATGATTAAGAAAACAGAATTAAACCAATATAAAGTGCAGCGTTATTCACGGGCATTCGTTGCTGTAAACTTGAAAAAAGATGATGAAGTTGTTGATATATTTGCGACAGATGGGACAAGTGATATTGTTCTTGCAACACATGGTGCATATGCACTTGTATTCAATGAAGAAGAAGTAAGTCCAGTTGGTGTCAGAGCAGCTGGTGTGAAAGCAATTAATTTAAAAGAAGATGACTATGTTGCTTCTGGTAAACCGTTAAATGGTGAAAAAGATCAACTTATTCTCGTTACGCAGCGAGGTGCTGTGAAACGTATAAAGGCATCGGAAATTGAGAAATCAACGAGGGCGAAGCGAGGCCTTGTAATTTTTAAAGAGTTAAAACGTAATCCGTACCGCATTGTCGGTATTGAAATTGTTCGAGATGATGAATTAGTTTACATGAAGACAGAGAAACACATTGTAGAAGAAATTGATCCGAAAGCGTTTCGAAATAAAGACCGGTATAGTAATGGTAGTTTAGTACTAGATGTTAATGATACTGGTGAAGTAATTGAAACGTGGACAAAGAAAAGAACGGAATAAAGTGAAACTTTAATCAGTGGTTTTCTTTGTCCATCCCCCACTGAGTATTAGCCTTCACCAATCGGGCTTTTACGGGCAGTTGGTCTCCCACCTAACTCCCTCGCATTCGCCTTATTTTGAGGTGGGAGTCTTACTGCGCGTTAATGCGGGATAAAGGGAGCATCTTGCTATGAATGATAGCAAGATGCTTTTTTCTAAGCAAATCATTATGTATATAAAAATAATCTTGTTATAATGATGAAATAAAATCGTTCTCATAAATGGAGGGGCAACATGAAAAAAATAGGTGTAGGGATTGTAGGATTTGGATTTTCTAGTACAACATTTCACATCCCGTTATTACAAACGATAGAAGAATACGATATTCGTGCTATTTTATCATCAAAAGAAGAAGTAGTGAAACAAGCATTACCAAATGCTGTAGTTGTTGGTACAATTGATGAATTAGTAAATCGAGCTGATATTGACTTAGTGGTCATTACTTCGCCGAATACAACCCATTTTCCATATGTAAAAGAAGCAATTGTACACGGTAAGCATGTTGTTGTGGAAAAACCATTCGTTGTTTCAATTGAAGAAGGAGAAGAACTTATTTCATTAGCAAACCGACATAATGTCGTTTTAAGTGTGTATCATAATCGCCGTTTGGATAATGATTTCTTAACGATAAAGAAATTATTACAAGAAAAAAGAATAGGAAATGTATACGCATATGAAGCGCATTTCGATCGTTTCCGCCCACATGTACGCGATCGCTGGAGAGAAAAGAACTTACCAGGATCAGGTATATTATATGATTTAGGATCGCATTTAATTGACCAAGCATTATCATTATTTGGGAAACCAGATGCGATAAGCGCAGATGTAATAAAACAACGACCAGGTGCAGAAGTGGATGATTACTTCCATGTTGTACTTCACTATGGAGTGAAGCGCGTTATTTTACATAGTAGCAGTTACGTAAAGCAAGCTGGACCACATTTTACACTGCATGGAGATAAAGGTTCTATCGTGAAGTATGGTATGGATTCACAGGAAGAACAATTAAAGACTGGAATGAAGCCAGGGGATAATGGTTATGGATCAGACTCTGAAGAGAATTTTGCTACTTTAGAAACAGAAGAAAGCTTAGAGCGTATTCCAACAGAAGTCGGCTGCTATGACATGTATTATAAAGGTGTGCGAGATAGCATATTAAATGGTGAAAAACTACCTGTAACTGCTCAAGAAGGTTTAGACGTTATTAAATTGATTCAATTGGCGATTGAAAGTAGTGAAACGGGTAGAGTCATTGCGGTAAAATGAAAAAAGACACGAATTTCGTGTCTTTTTTTATTAGGAACATGTGAATATGACTAATTATTTAGTTTAATCGCTTGTCATACATTAACTGAATTTGTATGCCGTAAGGATCTTCAATAATCCCATATGC
>NZ_JBFPJH010000430.1:0-2461 GCF_040838255.1 Bacillus sp. C30
GTATTTGTTCTTTTTTTCATACCTTTATAAAAAAAGAAGCACGAATGCCTCTTAAAAGGGTAAATCGTCTATGATTCTTTCTTCGCAAAAAGAATGTTCTGTTTATGTATGAAGATAGTTGGGTGGTTTCTGCGTGATTTGATTGAACTTCTCGTCGAATATCTTTTGCAGGGTGTAATTTGTAATGTGCGAGGTGCGGCTTTCAATATCTTCTTTGTGTAAAGGGATGGTATGGCGTACGTTATCATAGAAATTTGCTGCATCAAACGTATGACAAATCCCGTAAATCGTATGGCGTAATTGAGGCGTTTTCCCAAACACAAACCAATTCTTTCCGTACCATAGTATAGCTAAACTAATAGACAAATATCCGTAGTACACGTCCATTTTACAAATGCGAGTTACTTGATTGTTTTGAAACGGCACTATCACTAGCTACTCATTTTCTTCTTGAATCGATTCCAGTTGAACAATTGTACGGGTAAAATTAGGCGGCATCACCCGAAATATTGCGCCAACATCTGCAAGATACGTAAATATATGATGCCAGGATATCTCCTTCCCATATCTTCTCCTTTTGTAAAAATGCAATAATCGCTTCTCCTACTTGTCCACCCTTTCTTCGTTTGCCATATTGTAGCAAGCTCTCGAAAAACAGGTGAAAAAGAGAAATATTCTAGATGGTTAACAGATTGTCTTTTTGCCAATCAAAAAGGTACATACTCCATACAGGTCCCTTTTTCTATTAAAAACGCCCATCTTACTAAGATTCATGGTTACTTCCCGTCTTATGTATAGAATCCATTCCTCAAGCAACTTAACTAGATCACATAACCATGTCACAACCTCTTGTCCTTTCATATTTTGATTCGATAGATGTTCTGCCGTTCCAACTTTATGATATATAATCTCAGGCGCAACTAATCGATGACTTACTATGTACGTAATGCAATTGTTCCATATTTACTAAAGAACTGTAAGATTAAGCAGAGTTGAAAAAAGAAGATTTCAGGATTCTTATAAATAAAATTAATGGATATATTCAAAACCTTAATCATAAATGGAACAAATGTGTTACTTAGATTGTCTATTACGTATAAAAAAGGTGCTTTTGGTAGTTCTCTCATTTTGTAATGCAAGAAACACAAGATGAGTGCTATCCTGTGCATTTGTTAATTGTATAGGTATGTAAAATACCTATACAAAATCCATATATTCTTGAAAGAGGTTGAAAATGTATGATAGTTTCAAAGAAGTTTTTTCACATTTCGCATTATAAAAAGATGTTACCTGTAGTATTACTTTCATGTGTAACGCTTATAGGCTGTTCCAATAGTAATATTCAATCCGCACCACCGAAACAAACCAAACAAGAAAATACAAGTAATCATTCTTTTGTAAAGCTGGAAAAAGAATATGATGCTAAACTTGGTATTTATGCATTAGACACAGGTACGAATCAAACCGTTACTTATCGTTCAGATGAACGGTTTGCATACGCATCTACCCACAAAGCCCTTGCTGTTGGAGCACTGTTACAAAAGAAATCAATAGAAGATTTAGATCAAAGAATTAAGTATACTAGCAAAGATCTTGTGAATTACAATCCAATTACTGAAAAATATGTAGATACAGGTATGACTCTGAAAGAGCTTGCGGATGCTTCCCTTCGATATAGCGATAATACTGCACAAAATCTTATTCTTAAGCAATTAGGTGGGCCAAGTGAATTCAAAAAATCACTGAGAGAAATAGGAGATACTGTCACAAATCCTGAACGTTTTGAACCAGAATTAAACGAAGTGCAGCCAGGAGACACTCGTGATACTAGTACCCCAAAGGCATTAGCTACTAGTCTTCAAGCATACGCGCTAGGCGATATACTTTCAGTTGAGAAACGGAACTTTTTAATAGATTTGATGAAAAGAAATACTACGGGGGACAACTTAATTCGTGCTGGAGTTCCAGGAGAATGGGAAGTAGCCGATAAGACCGGCTCTGGGTCTTATGGAACAAGGAATGATATTGCAATCATTTGGCCACCAAATAAAAAGCCAATTATTCTTGCGATACTTTCTAATCATGCGAAAGAAGATACGAAATACGATGATAAACTTATTGCAAATGCAACTAAAATAGTGTTAGACGCTTTAAAAGTAACAAATAAATCATAGTAATGAATTTAAGCTGCTCCTACTTTACGGCACATTTAGTTTTAAAGACTAGTACTTATCTAAACGCTAAGAAGTGTAAGCGTATTTTCAGACAACGAAGGAGGTAAAAGCCTCCTTCTGCTCCTAATCGAACTCTCATCCCATTCCGCCACCACATCGTAGTGGTCTTTCGCGTTCGAATCTCCTATTTAGAGTTAATATTTTACGTTTCCTTTCATCTTCAACCATTCTAATGCTCAATCATATTACGCATATTTTTAGATTTTCCATTTGTAGCTATATTAATC
>NZ_JBFPJH010000431.1:0-2457 GCF_040838255.1 Bacillus sp. C30
ATCGTTATGTTATCATCTGTTTTCTCTTTTCAGAGTGTGAAGGCAGTTTCAAATTCGAAAACAACTGAAGTTATCATTCATTACAAAGAGAAATCTGGAAATACAAAAGACTGGAATCTTTGGGTATGGGGAGAAAATGCAAACGGTAAATCTTATGAATTTACTGGTGAAGATGAATTTGGAAAATACGCTAAGATAAAAATAGATGGTGACTATAATCGTGTAGGGTTTATAGTTCGTACCAATGAATGGGAAAAAGATGGAGGTGATCACTGGGTTGAAAATATAAGGGATGGTCGTGCTGAAGTATGGATTCTTTCGGGTGATGAAAAAGTATATGATTCTAAGCCTTCTTCGGATCTCTCAATTCAAAAAGCTACTATTGATAGTTTTAATGAAATTACTGTAACGACTAATGTTCCGTTTAATAGTAAGGAACAGAAAATTGAAATTGAAGGCGTTAAAATTAAGGGAATTAGTCCTTATGATAAAAATAGTGGAGATATTACTAATAAGGTTAAAATAATTACGGAACAGAAAATTGATTTAAAACAAACATACAAAGTTAAAATAGCAAACTTAGCTGATGCGAATACTGAAATCGGTAAAGTCATTCGTAGCGAGGAATTTGATAATTTATTTTATTATGGTGGTAATGATTTAGGGAATATATATACTCCACAACATACAAAGTTCCGTTTATGGGCTCCTACTGCGAGTGAAGCGAAGTTAGTTACATATAAAAAATGGAGCGATAAAATAGGTACTGAAATAAACATGAAACAAGGTGAAAAGGGAACTTGGAAAGCAGAACTTAAAGGGAACCAAAAAGGTCTTTTTTATATGTATAAGGTGAAAATTGGGGATAAGTGGACTGAAGCGGTTGATCCGTATGTGCGTGCTGCTTCTGTAAATGGAGATAAAGGTGCAGTTGTTGATTTAGAAGAAACAAATCCGAAAAAATGGAAAGCAAACAAAAAACCGAAATTTAAAAATCCGGAAGATGCTATTATTTATGAATTGCATGTACGCGATCTTTCCATCCAACCTGAAAGTGGTATTAAGCAAAAAGGGAAATATTTAGGTGTAATAGAAAAAGGAACAAAAGGGCCTGAAGGTGTAAAAACAGGACTTGATCATATGAAAGATCTTGGTGTTACTCACGTTCAGTTTTTACCGATATTTGATTATGCTTCAGTAAATGAAGAAACTTTAAATGAACCACAATATAACTGGGGATATGATCCGAAAAATTTCAACGTCCCAGAGGGCTCCTATTCTACAAATCCTTATGAGCCGACTGTTCGAATAACTGAATTAAAGCAAATGATTCAAGCGCTGCATGATAATAATTTTCGTGTAGTGATGGACGTAGTATATAACCATATGTATAATGCCGCTGAATCTAATTTTCATAAGTTAGTTCCTGGTTATTATTATCGTTACAATGAAGATGGAACATTTGCAAATGGAACTGGAGTAGGGAATGATACCGCTTCAGAACGAAAGATGATGAGAAAATTTATGGTAGATTCCGTCACATACTGGGCAAAAGAATACAATTTAGATGGGTTCCGTTTTGATTTAATGGGTATTCATGATTATGAAACGATGAATGAGATACGTAAAGCTGTTAATCAAATTGATCCTTCTATTATTCTGCATGGAGAAGGCTGGGATTTAAATACACCTCTTGCAGCTGAATTGAAAGCAAATCAAAAAAATGCGGAGAAAATGAAAGGGATTGCTCATTTTAACGATAATATTCGTGATGGATTGAAAGGTAGTGTATTTGAGGAGAAAGAAAATGGTTTTGTAAATGGAAAGCAAAACATGGAAGACCGTATTAAAAAAGGCATTACAGCCGGTATTGACTATGATACAAATTCGTCTACTTATCAAGATCCGGAGCAGGTGCTAACTTATGTGGAAGCACATGACAATCATACTTTATGGGATAAACTTGAGTTGACTAATTCAGGTGATAGTGAAGAAATGCGAAAACAAATGCATAAATTATCTTCTTCTATTTTATTAACATCACAAGGTATTCCATTCTTACATGCAGGACAAGAGTTTATGCGCACAAAATATGGTGATCATAATAGTTACAAATCTCCTGATTCTATTAACCAGATGGATTGGTTACGCCGTGCAGCATTTAATAATGAAGTAGAGTATATGAAGGGCTTAATAGATTTACGAAAAAAATACCCAGCTTTTCGTATGACTTCTGCAGAGCAAATTAAAAAGTATGTAGCTTTTATCGATGTTCTCAAAAATGTTGTAGCTTATACAATAGATGGAAAGGGAAGTGGGAATAAAAGCGAATACTTTATGGTGGCTCACAATGCAAATAGGGAAGCCGTTGACATAACACTTCCATCGAAAGGTCCATGGAAAGTGCTAGTAAACGAGAATCAGGCGGGAAGTAAAACACTTTACGTTGTCCATGAC
>NZ_JBFPJH010000432.1:0-2457 GCF_040838255.1 Bacillus sp. C30
ACAGGAGGTCGTATACTTTCCTGTGGCTTTTTCACGCCCAGCCATAGGAAAACGATATCTTCCTGTGGCTTTTTCGTGCGATTTTTTAGTCTCATACATTATTTTTTAAAGAAAGGAGCAACATTCGATGACTATTAGCGTATTGTTTTTAAGTATTACGATTCAAAGAAATACACTTTCCAAAGCTGAAATTCTTCATAATGAGCAAATTACAAAAGCTATGAATGATGTTAAGGAGCGCCAAGTGCTTTATTGCGATCACCTGTAATTCCTTTTCGAAAGGAGGAATTCGTCCATGACTTTTCATATTTTCTTTTTTACGACAGCACTTCAGAAAAAAACGTTATCTGAAGCTGAAATCTTTCGTAAACAACAATTAAAACAAACTATGGATAAAATAACGGACATTAAAAGTTCGTATTATACACAAATGTATTAAAATTTTTTTTAAAGGGGCAATATCCTAATGAAATTCAAAGCTTTCTTTTTAACTATCACCATTCAAAAACGTAAATCTTCAAAAGCTGAAATCTTACGTGAACAACAAATTAAAATTATTATGGACGAAGTAAAAGAGCGTCAGTCCTCTTATTACAATCGCCTTTACTAAATAAATTATAAAGGGGTAATTTCCTAATGAAATTTAAGGCTTTCTTTTTAACGATTACCATTCAAAAACACAAACTTTCAAAAGATGAAATTTCTCGTGAACAACAAATAAAAAACATTATGGATGATGTGAAAGAGCGCCAGTCCTCTTATTACAATCGTCTTTACTAAATAAATTATAAAGGGGTAATATCCTAATGAAATTTAAAGCTTTCTTTTTAACGATTACCATTCAAAAGCGTAAACTTTCAAAAGATGAAATTTCTCGTGAACAACAAATTAAAAATATTATGGATGATGTGAAAGAGCGTCAGTCCTCTTATTACAATCGTCTTTACTAAATAAATTATAAAGGGGTAATATCCAATGAAATTCAGAGTATTATTTTTAACAATTACCATTCAAAAACACAAACTGTCTGAGTCTGATATGCTTCATGACCGACAAATTGAGCAGGCTATGTACAACGTAAAAGAACGACAAAGTCATTATTGTAGTCACCTGTAATTCCTATTCGAAAGGAGGAATTCATGTATGAAGTTTCACCTTTTCTTTTTAACCATTACGATTCAAAAAGAAACTATATCTGCAAATGAAGTAAAACAAGAGGAACAGTATAAAAAGATTATAGATGAAATTCGTGATCGTAGAAGCAAGTACTACACTCACCTATAATTGTTTGAACTTATATTAGAAATGAAAGGAGTCGATTATGATGTTAATAACGCGGTGTAAAGAAATGATTTGGATAGTTCAGAGGGATTCCACATAGTTCATTTAACAAAAATTCACCGCCTGATTTGATGTGTAAAAAATATACAATAATAAGTATTTCATACACTAAAAAATAAAAGATACACCCCTTTTTATTAAGCGGTGTATCTTTCTCAACATATTCTATTTCCGTTTACTTCGTTTCGTCTTAAACAATCTCACTAAGTTCGAAACAACTGTTTTTGTTACCGCATAAGCTGGTACTGCTAAAATCATTCCGATAATTCCCGCGAAATTACCTACCCCTAAAATAAGGATGATAATTGTCAACGGATGGATATTTAATTTTGAACTCATAATACGCGGTGAAATGATGTTACTTTCAAACTGTTGTACGATTGTTACTATAATAATTACGTACAGAGCTTGCATCGGAGATACGAACAGACCTATAATGACAGCTGGTGCTGCTCCGATAAATGGACCTAAGTTCGGAATTATATTTGTAAATGCTGCGATAATTCCTAAAACGAAAGCATACGGTAAACCGATGATTAAATAACCAGTAAATGTAAAGGCACCAATAAACATACAAACGAGCGCTTGACCTTGAATATATGCAGATAATGTTTCGTTCGTTTCCTTTATGATACGAAGTCCTTCTTCACGGTAAGACTCTGGTAATACACTAACAGCTTTTCCTGGAAATGCATGTCCATCTTTAAACATATAAAATAAAATGAACGGTACTGTAAAGATAACTAACGCCACGTTCGTGATAATACCAAATAAAGCCGTTGCACTCGACGTAAGTGTGTTTGGTATTTCCTTTAAGTATTCAATTGCATTTTTCTCAATTGTCTCAATGGAAACGTAGTTTTGTGTAGATAGCCATTCAAATAATCTATGATGGGATAGATCTTGTATGTATACTTTTCCCTCTTTTATGTAAGTCGGCATATTTTTTACTAAATCCATTAACTGTTGTGAGATGGTTGGAACAACTACTCCAATAGCAACTCCAGTTAATGTGATGATAAAAAGATACAGTAGTAAAATCGCTAAACCTCTAGGTACTTTTTTATTCTCCAAAAAGACTAACAATGGGTTAAATATGAAGTATAAAAATAACGC
>NZ_JBFPJH010000433.1:0-2453 GCF_040838255.1 Bacillus sp. C30
ACGATGTTCATGCTTGCTCCGTCCATTAATAAAGCATCGTATCGAAAACATAATAAATACGTGTCTTCTTTTAAAAGAAAGGCTTTTAATTCAAACAAAGGCCATTGCCCTAAAGGAAATACATGATTAGTCATTCGAGAACGTTCTTCTTGTAAGCGAGCATTTTGATTCCTATCATCTAAATCTATGAGACTTACTATTTCAATCTCGTAATCAGGAACGCTTTGTAATATTTGCTGTTCTCCCTCTGGTAAAATTACAGCTCGTAACATCGGATGACGTTGAATTACCTTTTGAAAACTTTTTGAAAGACGATTGATATTCAATTCTGTTTCATATTCAAAATAAGTTTGAGGTGAAATACCACTTAATTCAAACTGTGAATTCCGTCCTAACATGTACGCTGTCTGAACCTCTGTTAAGGGAAATGGCTTAGACAAATCTTTAACATGGGTTGGTCTATTTTCAAAGTTTTCCGTTTTATGCTCTAACTTTACACAAGTACTAAGTTGAGCAATCGTGGGATGCTTAAAAAAATCTGTTGTACTTATTTTTAAGCAGTCTTTTCTTAATAGATTAATTACCTGAAGTGCTTTAATCGATTCTCCTTTTAAAGCAAAAAAATTATCATGAATACCGATTCCCTCAATCTCCATAACTTTTTCCCATGCATGCACCAATTTTTGTTCAATTTCATTGCGCGGGGCAACGTATGGAATTGATACATAATCTGTTTGTGTTATATCTAATAACCTTTTCCTATCTACTTTCCCATTTGGATTCAACGGAATCTCTTCCACCTGAATCATTTTTTCAGGAATCATAAACTCAGGTAATTTATCACTTAAATATTTTCTGATTTCATCAAAAGAGACCTTATTATCCGATACATAGTACGCAGCTAATAATTTCCTATTTCCATATACTTGATCAACAACGATAGCTTGGTTTATTTCTGGATATTCCCTTAACTGGCTTTCGATCTCTCTTAATTCAATCCGATATCCCCGAATTTTTACTTGATGATCCATTCGACCTAGATATTCAAGTTCTCCATTAGGCAACCAACGAACGAGATCACCCGTATGATACATCATTTCTCCTGCCGTAAAGGGACTCGGTACAAACTTTTCATCTGTCAGTTTAGATTTCCCAAGATACCCTCGTGCTACCGCCACGCCACCAATGCAGAGTTCACCCGGAATTCCAAATGGTTTTAATTGACCATACCTATTCAATATATAGGAATGATAATTCGGGTTGGGACTTCCAATCGTAACTTCTTTGGCAGAGCTCAAATCCTTTACTGTTGCACAAATGGTTGTTTCTGTAGGACCATAAATATTTAAAATTGTCGCTTCACTGATGCATCGAATTTTTTCAACCAAATCAATGGAAAATGCTTCTCCTGCTAACAAAATAGATTTTAAATCTTTTAGAAAATTTGCCCCTTCTGGATCACTCAAAATCACTTCCATTCGCGATGGCGTTGATTCCCATAAATCCACCTTATGTTCTTTGACCAAATAAGCTAATTCTTTTGTTGCGAACTGATCCTCTGTAGCAATAACTACTTTCGAACCTTGTGTTAAAGGCAGACATATTTCTAACAAGGAGATATCAAAAGATACACTAGCAAGAAACAAGAATGACTGATTATCTTTTACTTTTTCTCTCATTACACTTAAAAAATGGACAAGAGATTTCTGTTCTACCATTACCCCTTTTGGATTCCCTGTCGATCCCGATGTGTAAATAACATAAGCTAAATCATTAGGATAACTTTCTCGAACTAAATTACTTTCCTCACCTTGGAAGAGATATTCCTCATCAAGATACAGCACTTCACCCGCAAATTGCGGCAATTCTACTTCTGTTCGCTTGCTCAGTAAACATTTCGCTTGACTATCTTGTAACATATATTCAATTCGTTCATTTGGATAGTTAGGATCGATTGGTAAATACGCTGCTCCTGCTTTTAAAATCCCCACCATGCCAATGATCATTTCCAATGACCGATCTACCATAACCCCAATAATATTTTCTTTGGAAACACCTTTACTTTGAAGAATAGAGGCCAATTGATTTGCTTTCTTATTCAATTCTCTATATGTCAAAGATTGATCATTACAAACAACAGCAATTTGATCTGGGGTTTTTAACACTTGTTCCTCAAACAAATTTTGAAATGATTGAGACAATTCTATGTCCGCCTGACCTTGATTCAATTCTTCTAGCAACTCTTTCTCTTCTTCTGAAATGATACAAATATCTTTCACAGCCAAATTCGAATTTGTTGACACTTGCTTTAAAACATAAAGATATGAATTTGCAAACTGTTGCAAAGAAGAGAATGAATGAGACTTGAAAGAAATTTGAATTTCAAATTCATTATGTATTTCATTCCATTTTCTTTGTATCCAGATGGCTAAATTATTCTCTGCATATTCTTC
>NZ_JBFPJH010000434.1:0-2442 GCF_040838255.1 Bacillus sp. C30
AATAGGAGACTATGCTCAGACGTTTGTTTTATTGGGATTGATACTCTTTATTGGTTTTGTTTTCGCTCTTTTTATTCGAATAAAGGAATGTAAGGATCTTTAATATGCTCACATAATAAAATATGAATTTGCCCGCGATGATGATAAAAATGTGCAACGATTTCAAGCAACCATTCGAATCGAGAGTAAGAAATACCCCAATAAGCAGTCATAATTTCCGCTAATTCTTCATTGGAATAGGATAAAAAAGTTTTAGAAAGTAAATCGTACCCTTGTATCATCGTTTGCTGTATTTGAGTAATTGTTTCTGGTGTTTGTTCTATATAAAAGGTATGTAAGTCTTTTTCCGTAATACCATTTAATATGAGTAAATCAGCATGGAAAATAAGGGGAAGATGTGTGCACATTTCAAATAATGACCGCTTTGATTCAATCGGCTTTATTTTCAAATCACTTTCAGTATATTGGTTCAGTATTTGAATGGAAGTATCGATAGCAATTTTAACTTGATTCAATGCAGATGGAACAAACATTGTAATTATTCTCACCTCCGTATATAATAGTTTCTTAAGGGTATTATATCATACTCAAAATTCCGAAAATTCTAGTAGTTTGACTAGCATAGTGAAAAGTATTATATTGTAAAAGGTCATATGAAACGTGAAATAGAATGGAATGTAATTATTGAGTTAGGAGTTAGACCAATGAGCTTGAAATATGGAAGAGATACAATTGTTGAAGTTGACTTAAATGCGGTAAAACATAATGTAAAAGAATTTAAAAAACGTGTGAATGATGAAAATATTACAATGATGGCTGCTGTAAAAGCGAATGGGTATGGTCATGGGGCAGTTGAAGTTGCGAAATCGGCTATTGAAGCAGGAATAAACCAACTTGCAGTTGCATTTGTAGATGAAGCAATTGAATTAAGAGAAGCTGGAATCACTGTACCTATTTTAATTTTAGGATATACACCAGTAGCAGCTGTAGAAGATGTAATTCAATATGACGTTATGATGACTGTTTATAGAGTAGAAGATTTACAAGGTATAGATGAAGTTGCAAACCATCTTCAAAAGAAAGTGCGAATTCATGTGAAAATTGATACAGGAATGAGCCGTATTGGTTTACAGGAAGAAGAAGTTAAACCGTTTTTTGAAGAGTTAAAACGTATGCGATATGTAGAAGTAGTAGGGATGTTTACACATTACTCTACCGCCGATGAAATAGATAAAACTTATACAAATATGCAAACAAGTTTGTTTGAGAAAGCTGTAAATACAGCGGAAGAATTAGGAATTCATTTTCCATATATTCATAGTTCAAACAGTGCAGGATCAATGGAACTTAGTAACACATTTCAAAATATGGTTCGTGTCGGTATTGGAATTTACGGTATGTATCCTTCAAGAGAAGTGGATCATACAGTTGCTTCCTTACAGCCAGCGTTGTCTTTAAAATCAAAAGTAGCTCATGTTAAACATGCGAAGAAAAATCGTGGTGTTAGCTATGGGAATACTTATGTAACAACGGGCGAAGAATGGATTGCAACTGTACCGATTGGTTATGCTGATGGTTATAATCGTCAGCTATCTAATAAAGGGCATGCACTAATAAACGGAGTACGAGTACCTGTAATTGGCCGTGTTTGTATGGATCAGCTTATGCTAGATGTTACAAATGCAATGCCAGTACAAGTAGGAGACGAAGTTGTATTCTACGGCAAACAAGGTGAAGAAGAGATTGCGGTGGAAGAAATAGCAGATATGTTAGGTACAATTAATTATGAAGTTACATGCATGTTGGATAGAAGAATTCCACGTGTTTATAAAAAAAATGATGAAACGACTGCGGTTGTAAATATATTAAGAAAAAAATAAGAAAAAACTGAATCGATATGATTCAGTTTTTTTATTTTTGACAAATGAAAAATGTTCTATTTATACCGTGTAGTTGTATATTGTTACATCCTACAGATTTTAAAGAGGTAATAATTTCGTCTCTAAAATAACATGCTTCCTCGATAGAAAAGTCACTCCTATTCCAACAATCTATAATAATCATACTTTGTCATAATTTCAAAACCACATTGTGTATATAGTTTTAAAGCATTGTTATTTTTCGTTTCGACGTCTAGTTCAATTGTTGAAACTCCTTCTGTAATAAGTGTATGTACCATATAACTAAGAATACCTTTACCATATCCTTTACCTTGATAAGAAGGATGAACTGCAAATCCTGATAGTGTAGTAGATTGCTCTTGCTCAGTAACTGTAATCGTTCCTATCACTTTTTCATCGATAAGAGCACTGTAAACTTGATGGGAAGATGAATTCATCATCTTTTGTAACCATGTGGATGTATTTGCTGCCGAATCTCCAAAAGCTTCACTAGCGATTTCTATAAGATCAGGAAGTAATTCAGAAGATGCAACAGTAAGAT
>NZ_JBFPJH010000435.1:0-2439 GCF_040838255.1 Bacillus sp. C30
ATCTATTTTTTCACATGTAAAAACTTCACACATACTGGCTCTGGAACATTTACGTCCGTCTGTACAAGCGTTAGCTCCCCTGTCATTTCATCCCTAGCAAATAAAGTCAAAGTATTAGATCTTTCATTCGCTGCAATTAAAAATTTTTCATCCGGATCTAAAGAAAAATCACGTGGCCAATCCCCTTCTGTCGATACTGTTTCAATAAAAGCGAGCTCTCCATTGTGCTCATTCACTCGGAAAACCGCGATACTATTATGTCCCCTATTTGCTGCGTAAACAAACTTGCCATCAGAAGAAATGTGAATTGCACTTCCGTAACTATCTTTTCTAAAATCTTCAGGTAATGTAGAAATGTATTGTTTTTCTTTAAAACTGCCACTCTTTGCATCATATTGAAGTACAATAATCTCTGAACTTAATTCTGTCATAACATATGCATACTGCGCACTTGGATGAAATATAAGATGCCTTGGACCACTACCATATTTTACAGATAACCGTGTAACTTCTATTAGTTCTCCATCACTTTCTTTATATGTAATCACCTTGTCTATTCCTAAATCAACTGCTACTACATATTTTTCATCAGGAGTAAAATCCATATAATGAGCATGTGCCTTTTCTTGCCTTTCCTTATTTGGTCCTGACCCTTTATGTTCTACAATTACCGTAGCAGCATTTAAACTTCCATTATCCTTTTTCACTAAATAGGACTCTACTGTTCCTTTATGATAATTAGCTGCTACTACTATACTATTCTCCCGATTCACACTTACATAGCACGGCGATACCCCTTCTAAAACTTGCATGTTAATCGAATTTAGATTACCGGATTTATTATGAATGGAAAAACTAGCAATTCCACCTAACCCATTATCTTTCGCAACAGAATAAAGGTACTCGTTGTTATGACTAATCGTTACATATGTCGGACTTCCTATATGAGCTGCTAATTCAATCCCTTTAAGTTCTCCGATGTTCGTATCAAGTATAAATTTATAAATCCCCTTACTCTCTGCTTTGGTATATGTCCCTATATAACCATGAAACTGATTTTCACTCATAACATTTCCCCCTTTTACAAACGTCTTGTAACAAGTTTCACTTTGTATTTTTTACTATAGAAAAGAACCAAGTAGCACTTCATTACTACTTGGTTCTCTTTTTAAGCTTGTTCTTCAAATCGTCTTGCGATTTCTACAATTACTTGAACAGCTTTTTCCATAGTATCTACCGAAACATACTCAAATTTACCGTGATAGTTTTCACCACCAGTGAAAATATTTGGCGTTGGTAATCCCATATACGATAATTGTGATCCATCTGTTCCACCACGAATTGGATGGATGTTCGGTTCGATATTTAAACTTTTCATCGCTTCATATGCAATATCAACAATTTCTCGCACTGGTTCAATTTTTTCAAGCATGTTATAGTACTGATCATTCATCTCTAAAACAATCGCATCTTCACCGTACTTCTCTTGCATGTTTTTCACAATATCTTTAATGTTATTTTTACGCGCTTCAAAATGATTACGATCAAAATCTCGAATAATATAGTAAGCTTTACTTTGCTCGACATCACCATTTAAAGAGAGTAAATGATAAAACCCTTCATATCCCTCTGTATATTCTGGCGCCTCTTCTACTGGCAACTGTCTATCGAATTCCATAGCGAGTTTACTTGCGTTACGCATTTTGTTTTTCGCTGTTCCAGGATGTGTATTTGTCCCTCTAAAAGTTAATTTGGCGCTTGCAGCGTTAAAACTCTCATATTCTAAACCACCTAATGGACCTCCGTCCATCGTATAAGCAAACGATGCACCAAACGCTTCTACATCAAAATGAGCTGGCCCACGACCAATCTCTTCATCTGGTGTAAATGCTACTCTTATTTTTCCATGCTTAATTTGCGGATTATGTATTAAATAATTCATTGCGACCATGATTTCTGTAAGACCAGCTTTATCATCTGCTCCAAGAAGTGTTGTACCATCAGTTGTAATAATTGTATGTCCTTTATATGATGGTAATTCCGGGAACTGTTCAGGTGTTAACACAACATTTAATTCTTCATTTAACGTAATCGCATTACCATCAAAATTTTCATGAATTTGTGGTTTTACGTTTTTCCCTGTAAAATCTGTTGCTGTGTCTAAATGAGCTAAAAAGCCGATTACAGGAACATCCTTATCTGTATTAGCAGGCAGTGTTGCCATTACGTAACCATTTTCATCCATCGTCACTTCTGATAACCCAATCACTTTCAACTCTTCCACTAATAACTTACCAAACTCAATTTGCCCTGGTGTTGTAGGCACTGTATGACTTTCTTCATTTGATTGTGTATCAATCTTTACATATCTCGTAAATCTTTCAATAAGTTCTTGTTTCAAATTCGTTCACTCCTTTTATAGTTCTCTCTCTATTATAA
>NZ_JBFPJH010000436.1:0-2434 GCF_040838255.1 Bacillus sp. C30
AAGATATACAATCTTTTACGTGTAATCATAGTTGGATTAATAGATTTGGAGAAATAATGATTGTGCAAATGCCGGAAGAAATGTCGTTACTTCCAGCTGATAAAGACGGGAAATTTCCGTATTTAATGCAGTTCATGGATGGGAATCGAATTGATTTAATGCTAGTTCCAGTTGATTTAATAAATAAATTTATTGGACAGGATAGTTTAAGTAAATTACTACTGGATAAAGACAAATGTATTGGAGAATTTCCGCCAGCAAGTGATAAAGATTACGTTATAAAAAATCCTACAGAAAAAGAGTTTTTGGATTGCTGTAATGAATTTTGGTGGTGCAGTACAAATGTAGGAAAAGGATTGTGGCGCGAGGAACTTTCTTATGCGAAAGGAATGCTTGAAGGCCCAATGCGTGATATGTTAATCGTAATGCTAGAATGGCATATTGGTATGAAAACAAATTTTACAGTGAATACCGGAAAGTTTGGTAAGCATTTCGAGCAATATGTTGAAAAAGATACGTGGGAGCAATTTAGAAAGACATTTTCAAATGCAGAATATGAAAATATATGGGAGTCATTCTTTGTAATGGGTGATTTATTTAGGGAAGTTGCGAACGAAATTGCTAACACATATGGATATCAATACCCGCAAGATGATGATGACAAAGTGACAAGCTATTTAAAACATGTGAAAGTTTTGCCGAAAGATAGTACATCGATTTATCCCGCATAAACGGGCAGTAAAACCCCCACTGATTAAAGTTTCACTTTATTAATTGTATAAAGCAGTAAGACTGTCCTAATTACGGACAGTCTTATTTTTGTTCATGAATAAGAATTTCTCTAACAAAGTACAGATGAATCACATATGAAATTTTAGGGAGGTTTTTATCATGTATTATTTTTACGCACCAGAAATGTTCGTTCCATTTCATTGGGGACTAGAACGAAATGTTTCGTATGCTTATATGCCATATCATTCATTTTATTATGGAAACTATATAGACGCAGTGCCGTATGTATTAAATGTTCCGCAAAATGATCAAGTCAAAGTGAAGGAAGAGAATCGGGGGTCATGGACACCTTTTTCATGGGTTGAAAAATATGCGTATGCATTTTCAGGACCATACAATAAAGCGGAAGTAGCTCTTACATTTGATGATGGACCAGATTTAGTATTTACGCCAAAAATTTTAGATAAGTTAAAACAATATAATGTAAAAGCTACTTTTTTCTTACTTGGTGAAAATGCAGAAAAGTTTCCGAATGTAGTAAAGCGTATCGCGAATGAAGGGCATGTAATTGGTAACCATACGTATAATCATCCGAATTTAGCGAAAGTAAATGAGGCTGAATACCGTAATCAAATTATAAAAACGGAAGAAATATTAAATCATTTAGCTGGTTATGCACCGAAGTTTATACGTCCGCCATACGGTGAAATACTTGAAAATCAATTGAAGTGGGCGACAGAGCAAAATTTTATGATTGTACAGTGGAGTGTTGATACAGTTGATTGGAAAGGGGTAAGTGCTGATACGATTACAAATAATGTGCTAGGGAATTCATTTCCAGGAAGTGTCATACTTCAACATTCGACTCCAGGTGGACATTTGCAAGGATCTGTCGATGCACTAGACAAAATCATTCCGCAGTTAAAAACGAAAGGGGCACGTTTTGTAACACTTCCAAGTATGTTCCATACATCTAAAGAGAGAAAATAAAAATGTTAATAATTGGGATTTTAAGAGTTGTATAGTATAATGAAGGTGTAAGTTAGGGGGGATATAATTGATGGATGCACTAGTAAACATAGGAATGAGCATATTGATTGGTATTATATTTATACTTGCGGCACTTATTCTTCAAAAAAATCCACCGACGGATATTAACGCAGCATATGGTTACCGTACGAAACGGTCTATGAAAAATAAGGAATTATGGGATGCAGGTAACAAGTATAGTGCAGAAGTGATGAAACAAAATGGATTCATTATGATGTTAATTGGAAGTGTTATTAGTATACTGTTTAGATATCCACATACAATGATAGCGATTATGATTGTTATGCTGTTGTTAATTATACGATTATTTATACGAGTAGAGAAAAAATTAAAGATACTTGAGCAATAAAAAAATAAGACTCCCGAATAAAGTAAGCTGGGAGTCCTATTTTTTTATAAACTATTTTTGTTTAGCAATTCTTGTCCTTGCACTATAACAAATTCATAGTATTCAAGAGCATAAGGATAAATATCTTCAAATGTTATCGTTATCGGATTACTGTTTAAAACAGAATTAGTCGTTAAAGATGAAATCTCTCTTCTTAATAGTTGTAGAAAAGAAGTTGCATGTACTTTCATCACATCGTCTACTTCTTCACCTGGTGCAAATGGAAGTGGTTTTATTACATTGTGGAAATACATATGACAAAAC
>NZ_JBFPJH010000437.1:0-2431 GCF_040838255.1 Bacillus sp. C30
TTCCATAACTCCTGTCCTATGTTTATGTGTCATAATCACGTTTTTATGCGCAAATTTCAAAATCTCTTCGACACCTTCAAACGGTTTCATATCTTTTGGAGTAAACTGTTTCTTCAAAACTTTAATCTGTTCTTCCTGTTCATTTGAAATGTTGTAATATTGAATTGCGTGGGAATATGATATTTTTAAGTTTTTGTATATTTCTTGTTTATCTACTGCATCACCTAATATTTCAGAAAGCATCATTGTATATGCAGGATACGTATTAAATAACGTCCCATCAAAATCCCATAAAATATTCATTTTATACACCTTCTATTTTATACTTACATTGTTACATATTGCGTATTACGAAATCCGCCAAATCCCTCGGTGATTCCTTTTCCAAATAATACTCCTCAGCTTTCCAATACCTACTTTGAAACTTTGGAAGGTTCTTCTGCGTTTCCTCACTCTCGCGAAGAAACCTTGTCTCTCTTGAACAATCCAAATACACCATATAATGAAAGAAATTTCTCCATTCTTTTCGCTGCAGAAAAACACCTTCAACAATTATTACACCTACTAAAGGAAGCTGTATTTCTTTCATTTCACATATGTCTGTTTCATCATGATAGAAAGGCAATTGTACTTGTATATCGCTTTGTAACTTCCAAAAAAAGTTTCGCTGCAACCACTCTATATCCCATTGAAGGTTGTAGTACTCATACCATTCTGCAAATCCAGTATTATATCGCTTGTTACGCTCGGTAATGTGATCGTCAATATGAAAAATATGAAACAGGATTCCACTTTGCTTCATATCTGCTTCCAACTCTTTAACCAAAGTTGTTTTACCCGAACGACTTAGTCCGTCTATACCTAGTATAAATCGCTCATCTTTATGTTCCTTAATAACTTTCATTATTTCATTTGTGCTCATTACTTTTTCCAATCTTCTTTTAATAATGAATAAACGACCGTGTCATGAGCAACATCATTTTGAATCATATATTTTCGAAGTAATCCTTCTTCTTGAAATCCGGCTTTTTTTAATAAATTACGGGAAGCTTCATTTTCTATATATACGACAGCTGCAATTCTTATAAAGTGCAACGTTTCAAATCCGTAAGCTAGCATTGCTTGCAGTGCTTCGGTTGCGTATCCTTGTCCCCAATATGTATCATCTAGCTCATAACCAATTTCAGCTCGTTTATGATGATTGTTAATTAAATGAAATCCACACGTACCAATTAATTGATCTGTGCCTTTCTTCTCTATTCCCCAGCGAAATACACTTCCCTCTTCATTACGCTTTCTAAACGTTTGAATAGTCGTTTTTGCTTGCTCAACATTTTCGAAAGAGTCCATTCCAAAATAACGAATAACGGATTCTTTTGAAAAATAATGGAACATTGTTTCTGCATCTAATAGTGTAAGTTCTCTTAATAGTAAACGTTCTGTTTCTAATTTTGGAAACCCCATCCTCTTTTTCTCCTTCTATTCTAATGAACTACAAATTTCAATATAATTACCGTCTGGGTCAGCAATGTAAGCAATTGTTTGTCCCCACGGTTTTACGATTGGCTCAACTAGAACTTTAACCCCTTGTTCTTTTAATTTCTCAATCGTTTCCTTAACATCATCTACAACAAATCCTATTTCAAAATGAGAAGATTGTAGTACACCTTCTGTAAGAGGTAATCCCGTTAACTCCTTAACATCCTCTCGTGTATTCATCGCTAAAATTGTTGCTCCTGTTTCAAATTCAATATATGTACCGTGCTCTGCTCTTATTGGTAATTTTAAAATTTCTTTATAAAACTGAAGACATTGTTCAAACTTTTCTACATATAAAATAATGTATTTCATTTTTAAGTTCATAATTATTCCCCCTTTACCTTCACCTCTAAAAATTCGACAAATGTTTTTAAAAACCTTGTACCTTATAGAGATGAGCACAAAAAAATGAGGCCGATTTCTCGGCCCCCAGCTTATTGGCATAAAACAGGAGATTTGGTTTGGACATAACCAGTTCTTACATTTATTATATTTTATTTTTTCTGAATTTTAAATATAATATACACCTATTTATGTTGAGAAAGTTTTTTCTACGTGATCATAAAACTATGTGCATAAAATCATACCGCTTAAGAAATGCTACAAATGGAGGTGTATACATATGGAACCAATGCTATGTCCAAGCTGTAAAACGAACCGAACTCGCTTTAATATTCTTGAGCAACAAGTAAAACCAGTGAAATTAAATCCACAAACTGGTCAAGTAGAAGAAGAATACACAAACGAAACGATGAATGCTTTTCATATGGCTTATCAAGGACCTACTTATCGCGTCCAATGTGCTGTATGCGGGCTTGTTGAAAACCCAGAGCAATTTATAAAACCTGCGCAAAATCAGTCTTTCTCATAAAATCGTTACTATCCCTTATAG
>NZ_JBFPJH010000438.1:0-2418 GCF_040838255.1 Bacillus sp. C30
TAGTATAATTGAGCATTCCAGGAACAAGGAGTGATTGTAATGTCGACAGACCAACCTATTCCTGGACATTTTATTATGGACCCACAGTGAGCTATGCTGTTGCCACCGGAATTGAAAGCAGCTCCATCTGAATCATTAACAGAACAATTATTTATTGAACGATCTATAACTGAAAATAGATTTTGGTTACGTATTATGAAAGAGCATGCTTTGTTTCTTGGTGAGGGGTTTAATCGTAACGATAAAAATTTAATTCAGTAAGTAGAACAGTTTTATAATCAGTTTGATAGGCAACTGCAAAAAGCATTTACTATTCCACAAACTGTTCAAGCGGTAAGGCAATTAAATGAAGAGAGTATTCAGTTAGTGTATGCTTTTCGTAATTATAAAAGAAACTTACTAATTTTAATCATCAATTGTAAAGTGAAAGGGTTTAATTTTCCACTTTTAGTGGATCATGTTGCACGAGAAGCGGAATATTTTATGCGGACACTTCAAAAGTTTAATGAAGGCAAGATGGATCCTATTCAAGATGCGATTATTAGCGAGAATGTTTTCTGGTTACGAATTATGATGGAACACTCACGTTTTATTGGATCATTACTGGATCAATCGGAAAGAAATCTTTTTCATACAGCGTTGAAATTCGGTGATGATTTCGAAATTTTGCTTAACCAAGCTAGAGATGTTGAATCGATGTTATATCAAAAAGAACCGACATACCCGATTATAGGAAAAATGAATAAAGATAGTGAAAATGCCACTGTTGAGTTAAGGGATTTCAAAAAAGCAGGATTAGAGTTAATTCAAACATGTCAAATCCGAAATGTCATAAATCCATTGCTTGCTGATCATGTTACAAGAGAGGCAGAGCATTTCCTCTTCATGATTCATGTATTGGAGCAAAGGCTAAAGCAAAAGCAGGTGGAACAATCTCCGCAATAATAAATAAACAAGGAAAGCATGGCAAACTAATGTCATGCTTTTCTTGTTTATCCCGCTATTTGTCGGCAGTAAAACTCCCATCTCAAAATTTGGCTGGATCAAAGAAGTTATGAGGGAGAAAAACTGTCCGTAAACGCCCTATTGGTGAAGGCTAATAATCAGCGGGGGATGAACAAAACCCCCACTGATTAAAGTTTCACTTTATAAATTGTGATTTGATTGTTTCGGTTGTAATAAAAATAATGCTAATCCAATGAAAATAAGTAGAATTCCTAGTCCTTGCTGTAAAGAAATTGTTTCATCTAAAATGAAATAGGCTAAAATACAAGTTCCAATTGTCTCTCCTAAAATACTCATCGAGATAACAGTAGCGCTCATCCATTTTAATAACCAATTAAAAATTGTTTGTCCTAAAATCGTTGCAATGAATGCAAGACCTATAAAGGACCACCATGTTTGTGCAGTGTAATTGAAGAAAGATGACTGCTGTGTGTAAGCAAATATACCGAGAAAGAGTGAACTACTGCCATAACTAATTACCGAGTACGGTATTAGGGATAGGTCTTTACGAACATATTGACTAATGAAAAAGTAAGCTGTTATGACGCCAGCAGCAATAAAAGCTAAAATATCGCCGTATAAAGCCTCGCCACTAATTTGAAAATCTTGCCACCCAATCACGATACTTCCTGAAATTGCAATAAGGCAGCCTATAATCGCACCTTTCGTAAACCGTTCCTTAAATAAAAAATAACCACCGACCATTGAAAATAAAGGTTGCAACGTTACGATAACTGTAGAACTTGCTATGGAGGTATACTGTAATGATTCAAACCATAGTACATAATGAGCTGCTAGAAATAATCCAGATAAGAGTCCAAATCCCCATTGCTTTTTTGATAATGAGCGAAGTTCGCTTCGATTGTTTGTATTAAATATTAGAAACGGTAAAAGAATTACCGTAGCAAACAATAATCGATAAAAAGCAGTGATTGCTGCAGGGGCATCGGCTATTTTTACGAAGATAGCTGAAGTAGATAAGGCGAACACGCCGAAAAATAAGATGAAATATGAAAGAATAGGTGATTTCAAAGTTTGTCCCTCCGATTGGTTGTTTATTATAATGAACTGTATATAATATAATGTACAAAAGTTAGTATATAAGCCTAAGATGAAATAAGGAAGGATTAATTGCCACTGTTTAGTATGTCAGCACAAAAGGGACAAAAGATGTATTATGATGGACGAAAGGAAGTTGTAACAATGATTCATTATCGGCTAGGTCAAACTGTTTTAAGTTATCGTAAGAAAAATAATATGACAATTCGTGAATTTGCTGATTATGCAGGAATCAGTACTTCACTTATTAGTCAAATTGAAAGAGGACATGCCAATCCTTCTTTAAATGTATTGGAATTAATAGCGAAAGCATTAAATTTACCGCTGTTTACTCTTTTTATTAATGATATCGAT
>NZ_JBFPJH010000042.1:0-21389 GCF_040838255.1 Bacillus sp. C30
CTGGATGATTCCCAGTCCTTCCCAGCACCTATTAATTTACTGGAAGTACAGCACCTTTATATTCTTTATTGATAAAGTCTTGAATTTCTTTTGAATGCAATACGTCTACTAACTCTTTAATTTCTTTTTTCTTCTCGTCACCTTTACGAACTGCGATAATATTTGCATAAGGAGAGTCTGATCCTTCAATTGCAATTGCATCCTTTGTTGGATTTAATTTCGCATCAATTGCGTAGTTTGAATTAATAAATAAAGCATCACCTTCATTGTTTTCGTACAGCTTCGGTGAAAGTCCAGGTTCTACATCTGTTTTAAACTTTAAATTTTTCGGATTTTCTACAACATCTTTTACTGTTGCTTTAACAACATCTACACCGTCTTTTAATTTAATAACGCCGCCTTTTTGTAACAATGCGAGCATACGGCCACGCTCCGCTACGTTATTACTCATAATAACTGTTCCGCCATCTGGAAGCTCTTTTAAACTTTTATATTTCTTAGAATAAATGCCCATTGGCTCTAAATGGATTTTTCCTGCGTTTACAATTTTATATCCCTTTTCTTGAATTTCTTTATCTAAGTAAGGAATGTGCTGGAAGTAGTTCGCATCAATTTCTTTATCCGCTAACGCTTTATTCGGCAGAACATAGTCCTGAAATTTTTTAATCTCTAATTTAATACCCTTTTTCTCTAATATCGGCTGTGCTTTCTCTAAAATAACAGCGTGCGGCACGTTAGAAGCTCCAACAACAAGCTTATTCTCCTCTTTCCCCCCGCAAGCGGCTAATGTAAATACAGATAATGCTGTAACAACTGACAATAGAATCTTTTTCATATGATGTCCCCTTCTCCCCTATAGTTATGTAGTAAAAAAAGGACCGGCATACACCAGCCCTTTTTCCGCAATTATTCTTTTACAGGAACAACTGCCCCTTTATATTCTTTAGTAATAAAGTCTTCAATTTCTTTAGAATGCAGTACTTCTATAAGAGCTTTAATCTCTTTTTTATCTTTATCGCCTTTACGAACAGCTACTACGTTTGCGTATGGAGAATCATCGCCTTCAATTGCAATCGCGTCTTTTTCTGGGTTTAATTTCGCATCAATTGCATAGTTAGAATTAATTAGAACAGCGTCGCCTTCTTTATTGTTATACACTTGTGGCAATAGACCCGGCTCGATATCTGTTTTGAATTTTAAGTTTTTCGGATTATCCGCAATATCTTTTGGAGTTGCTTTAACTGGCTCTACTCCGTCTTTAATTTTTAAAATACCTTCTTTTTGTAAAATTGCTAAACCACGACCATGATCAGTAACAGAATTACTCATAATAATTGTCGCCCCGTTTGGAAGTTCTTTTAAGCTCTTATATTTTTGAGAATACACACCAATCGGTTCTAAATGAACTTTTCCTGCTATTTCAAAGTCATATTTCTTATCTTTAATCTCTTTTTCTAAATACGGAATGTGCTGGAAGTAGTTTGCATCTAATTCCTTATCCGCTAACGATTTATTTGGTAATACGTAGTCTTGGAATTTTTTAATTTCTAGCTCAATTCCTTTTTTCTCAAGTAACGGTTTTGCCTTTTCTAAAATTTCAGCGTGCGGTACGTTAGAAGCACCAACAACAAGTTTCTTTTCATCTTTATCTTTCCCGCCACAAGCAGCTAACCCAAAAATTGAAGTTGAAATAAGTGCTGTAAGTAATAATTTTTTCATTTGAAATATCCCCCTGTTTTCATTATCTTTTATCTATTCGAGTCGTTAAACTATCACCAATCCACTGAATTAAAAATACAACGAGTAATACACAAATTGTCGCAACGATTGTTACATCGTTATTTCCACGCTGGAATCCCTCTAAGTAAGCAAGTGTTCCAAGACCACCAGCACCAACAACACCTGCCATTGCTGTATAGCCTACTAAAGCAATTGTCGTTACCGTAATACCAGATACTAAAGCTGGTAACGATTCTGGAATTAATACTTTCAAAATGATTGTGCTTGTTTTTGCTCCCATCGCTTTTGAAGCTTCAATTACACCTTTATCAATTTCACGAAGTGCGATTTCAACCATTCTCGCGTAAAATGGTGCCGCTCCAATAATTAAAGCTGGCAGCGCTGCACTCGCTCCGAGAATTGTTCCAAGAAGAATCTTTGTGAATGGGATTAATAAAATAATTAAAATGATGAACGGTATAGAACGGAAAATGTTTACGAACGCTCCAATCACCGTATTAATCGCTTTATTTTCCCATAAATTATCTTTCGCTGTCATAAAGAGTAATAATCCTAAAATAAGTCCTAAAACAAATGTGGCAAGCGCTGCGATTGCCGTCATATATAACGTTTCACCAGTTGCTTCTAACATTTGATTCCAATCAATATTTGCGATTAACTTATCCATGTGCAATCACCTCCAGCTCTACTTGATCTTGATGAATCCCTTCTATTGCTTGCTGGATCGCTGTTTCTTCACCATTTAAATGAACGACTAAACTTCCGTAAGAGCCGTTATTCGTTTGCGCGATATTTCCTTGCAAAATGCTAACTTCTATATCACCGCGCTGCATTAACCTTTGAAGTACCGGTCTTTCTACCGCTTCACCGACAAACTGCAAACGAATTACTTTTCCATCTGGATACTTTTCTATTAAACTTTCAATCGTTTCATTCGTATCTTCAGAATCAGTTAACTGCTGTACAAATCGTTTTGTAATGTCTTGCTGTGGATTACGGAATACGTCAAGTACTGGACCCGTTTCTACGATCTTCCCTTTCTCCATTACAGCAACTCGATTACAAATTTTGCGAATAACGTGCATCTCATGCGTAATCAATACAATTGTTAAGCCGAGACGCTTATTAATATCTAACAATAAATCTAAAATTTGATCTGTCGTTTCCGGATCAAGAGCTGACGTTGCTTCATCACATAAAAGTACTTGTGGATTATTTGCTAACGCTCTTGCAATCCCGACGCGCTGCTTTTGTCCACCACTTAACTGAGATGGATATGCGTCTCCTTTTCCTTCTAATCCAACGAGATGAATTAACTCATCAACACGTTTTCTTCTCTTTGCCTTATCCACACCCGAAATTTCAAGTGGGAATTCGATATTTTCGCGTACAGTTCGTGACCAAAGTAAGTTGAAGTGCTGAAAAATCATTCCGATCTCTTGTCTTGCCTTACGAAGTTCACTTCCTGTAATTGCTGAAATCACACGATTCGCAATTGTAATTTGGCCAGACGTTGGTTTCTCTAACTGATTAAACAATCTAATTAAAGAACTTTTCCCAGCGCCACTATATCCGATAACACCAAATATTTCGCCTTTCTCTATTTGTAAGTTGGCGTTATCTACAGCAGTGACATCACCGCTTTTTGCCTTATATATTTTCTTTACATTTTCTAATAAGATCATGATGTTCACCCCTTTTTTGATTAAAAAGCGTAAGCGGCTCGTTTAGAACAAGAGGACGTTGGAATCCCAGACGTAGAGGCGCTTTTTGCCTCATAGGAAGGGATGAAACGACCGACTGTTCTAGCCGCTGGAGCTGGATTTCATAAAACTTTGGATAGACTCCGCAATTTTTTTATTTTTGATGCGTGTAGTCCATCGTTATAGCTCCTCTTATTATTTGAATGTCCTCCGCATTCAAACGACAAAAAACCTTTCCGCTTCTAGAGAAGCAGAAAGGTTTATATGCGTATATAACAACATTATCCCTCTCTCTCATCTCTCAAAGCATTTGCTTTGCAGGAATTGGCACCATTTCAACATAAGTTGACGGTTGCCGGGCTTCACAGGGCACAGTCCCTCCACCTCTCTTAATAAGAGAAATCAGATTAAATTTTCGTCTGATTTAAAATTTATGAAATTGTCTATATTTTATGAATTGAATTGTATCAATATCCACACGCTCTGTCAACAGAAATTTTCGTAAAAAAAGAAACTTCAGAATTTTAAGCTCCGACTGACATCGGTTTACATATATGAAACATCGATTCAACTAATAACATCGTTCGATACGTTCCAGAATATTGTACCCGTCCATCACTCATTAACTTTTGCAACCTCATATTTCCAGTCACTAATTTTTGTACATCCTCTTCCTCTAAACAAACGATTTGTTCCGTTCCTCTCGCCTCTTTCAAAAGTTCTATATAATCTCTTGAAATTTGTAACGAACAGCATTCATCTCCAAAACGAAAATTAACAGTTCTTTCTCCTTGCCTTAAAAGCGGTTCTAAATGATATTGACCATTAGCGTAATTTACAAATGATTGAAGCAAAGAATATAATTTCATCCTAAACCACATCCCTCATATCACTTTCTATTACATACCATTCCCTCTTATTAAAGGGCAATCCTGTTATTTTCGCTCGACAAATACTGTATCTATCACGCATGTCGACATATTTCCCAAGAAATATGTCGAGGCGGCAAAAACTTTGCCGCCTACTTTAATTCCGTATATAAATATTCAACCGAATGAAATGCATATATTTTCTTCATCAGTGTCCCATTTTCAAAAATAAGTAAACACGGTACACTTTCTATCCCATACTCTTTCGCTAAATGCGGGGCATAATTTAAATCTAACATTCCAATTTTCAAATCTTCAATCGTCATCTCAACGACCGTTAACATCTTCTTTGCTAATTGGCATGTTCCACACATTGGTGTATACACATATAACACTGTTTTTTCTTCATTTCCTATTAGGGCTGTAGCTTCGGCACCTGTCCAATCAATCACTTCTATCATTCCTTACCGTAAATATTCTGTATAAACGTCAATGTCTGCTCCCCATAATACATTTGCTAAATGTGAAGAAGGTGCAGTCGCCACCTCGCGATACGAGCGATCAATATAAATATGCTCTGCTTGCGGAAATTCTTTTCGGAATTGTTTCCTTAACTTTTCTCCTGCATCATCAGCATCCACTAGCACATATACGTCCTTATCAAAAAATTGATCAATGAGCTCATCCATTTTCGACAAACCAATTGTACCATTTGTACAAACAATTTCCACTGGTTCACGAATAATAGATTCAATCTTTCTTCTATCCGATTTACCTTCTACAATAATGACTTTTTCCACATAAATCATATGTCATCACCCGATCACCATATACTATACAACCTTTAACTTAGTATATAGTATATTCGTTATTTTCATGTTGTTTCCTGTTTATTTTTGCAAAAGAAAAGCGCAAGCGGCTTGCTCAGATTGTGAGGGGGATGGAGCTTCTGACGTAAAGGCGCTTTTTGCCTTGTAGGAAGAAGCGAAGCCACCGAACAATCTAGCCGCTGGAGCTGGACAATAACGAAAAGCGGAACCGACTGTTTAGCCCTGTTGGCTAAGGTTCTTTCGTACAGAAGACGCTTTTTTGTCTTCTCGTACGGAAGGTTCTTAGACATGAAGGGCTAGGAGGTGGAACTAGACAATGAAAAGCGCAAGCGGCTCGCTCAGAACAAGAGGGCATTGGAACTCCTGAACTAGAGGCGCTCTTTGCCTCAAGTGAAGGAGTGAAATGACCGACTGTTCTAGCCGCTGGAGCTAGACAATGAAAAGCGCAAGCGGCTCGCTCAGCATGAAGCCTCCATGAAAAAAGTTTTTCAAAAACGTTCTCCTACATAATAATTAATATATATGTTTTTAAATTCATTATGTACACAACATAAAAAAGGACAGCACAAAGGCTGTCCTTTTCTTCGACTATAATTAGTCTTGGTTTGTCATTTCTGCATATTTTTCTGCAGTTAATAACTTCTCAACTTGGCTTGCATCAGAAAGTTCAACTTTAACCATCCATGCACCCTCGTATGGAGATTCGTTAACTAGTTCTGGTTGGTCACTTAATTCTTCGTTTACTGCTACAACTTTACCACTTACAGGTGCGTATAATTCAGAAACTGTTTTAACAGATTCTACGCTTCCGAATGGCTCGTCAGCTTGGATTGTTGCACCTACTTCAGGAAGTTCAACGAATACGATATCGCCTAACTCACCTTGCGCAAAATGAGTAATACCGATAACAACCGCATTACCTTCTGTTTTTACCCATTCGTGTTCTTCAGAGTAACGTAAATTATTTGGAATGCTCATGACTGTACCTCCAGTGAATGTATTAATTATGTAAAAATACCTTATTGGTACTTTTTCCACACACTTTCAAACTGCTCTTCGTTAAAACCAAGTGTTACACTCGTTCCATCTGTTACAATTGGACGTTTAATTAACATGCCATCAGATGCTAAAAGCTCATACATTTCTTCTTCGCTTGCATCCTTTAACTTATCTTTTAAACCAAGTTCGCGGTAACGCATTCCACTTGTATTAAAGAATTTTTTTAATGGTAATTCACTTTTCTCATGTAAATTACGTAAATCTTCTTTTGACGGTGGATTTTCAACAATATGAATCATCTCATATGCTACATCGTTTGCCTCAAACCATTTCTTTGCTTTTTGACATGTGCCACATTTTGGATATGAATAAAATGTTACTGTCATAAATTCACCTACTTTTTTACTAACCTTTACCTTTATCATATAGAAAACATTTTATTATTTCAAACGATTATTCGCTAAACTTTTACTTATTTCGTGATAATTTTTAATAATCCTGCTAATTTTTCTTATTTTTCCGCCATTTATTAAGAAAAAATAAATATATAATTTTTTTAAAATTTTTTCTCATCCCACGCCGAACATATATCTTAAACAAACGTTTGATTAATTTCATATTTTTCTACCTCAACCTTTGGAATACGTAGATTCTTTTATACCGAACATATACCTTAAACAAACGTTTGATTAATTTCATGTTTTTCTACCCCAACCTTTGGAATACATGAATTCTTCCATACCGAACATACCTCTTAAACAAACGTTTGATTAATTTCATGTTTTTCTATATCACCTTTGGAATACATGATTTTCTATACCGAACATATATCTTAAACAAACGTTTATCCCGCATTAACGGGCAGTAAGACTCCCACCTCGAAATTCGGCAAATGCGAGGAAGTTAGGTGGGAGATAACTGCCCGTAAAAGCCTGATTGGTGCGGTCTAATAATCAGTGTGGATGGACAAAACCCCCACTGATTAAAGTTTCACTTTATTTAAACAATAAGAAGCCCTTTTACAGGCTCCTTCATCATCGACTTAAATAGTCCGAAATGGTTTGAAACACTACTATATACATATTATGAATACTTTCTTCTGTATTTCCACCATTCGATAAACCTACTCCCCATTGTTGCCCTTCGCCACTTCCAATATTTGCAAAACCTTGCGCGTACATAGCATTTACATCTTTTGGTGCACTGTTATACTCTATATTTTTTGTAATAAAAGTCGAATATGATTTATCTTGTAAGCCAATAAAAAACACTGGTTTCTTTAACGATAAAAATAAATCTTTATACTGCTCTTTCGAAGCTTCTTGAAAGTGCTCTTTCATTATTAGAAAACCATCTACTGCTCCAGATTCCTTTTTCAGTTCTTCTAACTTAACGTTTTCAAACTTTATATTTCTAAACGTATCTTTCGGCTTTTCACCAACAACTCCAATTACGAGTGCTCTCCCGTTGTATTCTAATTTCTCTCCTTCTTTATCCTTTGCACACCCAGTACTCACTAGGCATAACAATATAAAAACTAAGAAATAAAATGAACGCTTCATATAGCACCCTCCCCCTCTTTTAAGTCAAGTGACAAAAATGTAAGGTGAATTCAAGAAAATGTAAGTAAAATCGATAGCCCAATTGGATTTTCTATATTATAATCAATTGAATTTATTTACATTACTAAAACATAGGAGATTATCATGAAGAAATTTAAACTTTCATCTCTTCTTCCGTTAAGTTATATACTTCTACTCGTACTCGTAAGTCCCCTTTACGATGTATTAAATAAATCTACTGTTCACGCAGTAGATGTCACAACTGTAGTAGATGATTGGATTCCATTTGTGAAAGCATTTATTATTCCTTACTTACTTTGGTTTCCATACTTATACGGTGCACTTATTTATTACTGTTTTGCTGATCGAAAGCAATATTATGTCACTTTAAGTAGTGTAATTCTTGGAAAACTTGCTTGTTTTTCGATTTATTTTTTTTGGCAGACAACTGTACCACGCCCAACCGTCGTTGGAACAGACGTATTTTCCGAACTAGTCCGCTATATTTATAGTATTGATCATCCAGTAAACTGTTTCCCAAGCATTCATGTCCTTACGACATTTGTAATTATGTTAGCTGCCTTTAAGCGTAGAGAACAGCATACTTTGGAATATTACATCCTTACTTTCTTCGGTACGCTTATTATTTTATCAACATTATTTACGAAGCAGCATGCATTTGTAGACGCCATTTCTGGAATGACGCTCGCAAGCGTACTATACTTCGGTGTCCAGCTCTTATTAGCAAAAGAAACCGTACGTGTTCCAGTAAAACAAAATCAAAAAATGTAAAAAGCAGACTGTGGCTTCAGTCTGCTTTTATCTATTATTAAGGAGATTTTCAAATTAAGATTGCGGTACAGTCATATCACCAGAATGAATACGACCTGCTTTTTTAAGAGCAATGTACAGTATATAAGAAACAGCTACTGGAATGATGATATAAGTGATTACCATCGCTGGGACAACTTCCCACCCTTGGCTGGAAATTAAATTAATTGGTGCGATAAGAGAGCTTAATCCAAGACCTGCAATTTCTTTTCCTGCTTCCAGTTGGAAAATTAGTGCCGATACTGGGCCAACTATTGCACTGGCGACGACAGTTGGGACGAGAATCATTGGATTTTTAGTAATGTTCGGTAACTGCACTTTTGGAGTACAAAGTGCCTGAGCTAATATGCCGCCTAAGTTATTTTCTTTCGCTGAAATAACAGAAAATCCGATAAATTGAGCAACACATCCTGCAAGTGCTGCACCGCCTGCAACACCATCTAAGCTAAGCGCTATCGCTAACGCAGCTGATGAAGCTGGAGAGATAAGTAACAATCCCCAAACTACAGCAATCACGATAGAAGCGATAAACGGGCTACCAGCTGAACTATCTTTAATGAATGCTCCAACTGTATTTAAAACTGGGCTAATATTCTGAGCTAACCAAATACCGACTAAACCAGAACCTAATATTGCTGCAAATGGAACGAGCATCATATCTAAAGCAGTTTTTCCACTTAATCGTTTACCAATATAAACTGCTAGAGTCGCTGTTAATAATGCACCGATTGGTTCACCTGTTTTAATGATGAGACCAGCTTCAGTAATTGAAATTGAACCAGCTCCAATTGCTCCAGCTACCATCGCTGAGAAAATTACGAGTCCGTTTGCACCGAGCATAAAGGCAATCCCGGCTCCAATTGCTGGTGCCATAAGTGATTTTGCAACAACTCCGATTGTAATAAGTAATGGTATATCAACAATTCTTCCTATATTTTCGATCAGTAAACCAATTCCAAGGGATACGAAAATACCCTGTGCGATTCCGGCAGAAGCTTTAAACACACGAGACATTATATATTCCTTCATTTGTTTCACCTTCTCCTATAATTTAGTAACCAATTGTTTTCATATAATCGCGTAAAACATCGTTTGATTTTGCAAAGCGACTTTCTTCATCTTCTGATAAGTTTAGTTCTACCACTTCTCTTACACCGTCTCTAGTAATAATTGCTGGTACTCCTGTACAAATATCATATTCGCCATATTCACCATCTAAAATAGCTGAAACAGCGATAACACGGTGATCATCATTGAAAATTGAGCGAGCAATATAAGCTAAAGAATTTCCGATTCCGTAATAAGTAGTTCCTTTGCGCTTATAAATTTCCCATCCAGCTTTTGCAGTCTTCTCAACAATTTCATCTAAATCTATTTCACCAAATTGGTCTTTTTTCTCTTCTAAAATTTGTAAAATCGATTTTCCACCAACAGTTACGTGAGACCAAGCAACCATTTGAGAATCACCATGTTCTCCTAATGAATACCCATGAATACTACGAGGGTCTACATGTAACATTTCAGATAAAATTGTTCTTAAGCGAGAAGAATCTAGTGATGTACCTGTACCAATCACACGATTTCTAGGTAATCCAGATAGCTTCCACACTTGATATGTAATAATGTCAACTGGGTTCGATGCGAGTAAGAAAATGCCATCAAATTCACTTTCCATTACGCCGCCAACAACACCCTCCATAATCTTAGCGCTGGCTCCTAAAGTGTCTAAACGACTTTGTCCAGGCTTCGGCGCTGGTCCTGCTGTAATAATGACAATGTCCATATCTTTGCAGTCTTCATAACTTCCTGCATATACTTTTGTTCTTGTATTTGTAAAGTTAATGCAGTGCGATAAATCCATCGCTTCTCCAACTGCACGTTCATGATTTATATCAATTAACAATAGCTCTTCGCAAATCCCTTGGTTTACAATGGAATACGCACAGCTTGATCCAACTAATCCAGTACCGATAATTGCAATTTTTCTTGTGTTTCTATTCATAGCAATCTCTCCTAATTGATCATGTAGTCTATTTCCTTCGTTCTTTACACCCCTAATTATAGAGGTTCTCACGATAGAAACCATGGATACTTTGTGAAATATTGAGCAAAGTTTTTGTCCTTTTTGTGAATTGTCATATTACATTTTCGTCATATTTGTTACAACCGGAAAAATATTTTTTATGTATTTATTGACATATACCAAACAAAAAAACGAGCGAATCCATTCGCTCGTTTTTTTCATCACACTATTCCGCACTTAATTGACTTTTCAATTGCTGTACAATCATTGGATTAGCAGGCGCTGCCGGTTTGTAATAACTCTTTTGCTTTGCATATTCATACATATTACGTTGACGCATCTCATCTTGATTACGAATTTGAATTAACGTTTGATGTAACTGTTCATTATCAGACTGAGAAATATAATTTGCATAACTTGTTAAACTTGAGTTTAACCCTGCTAAATAATCATTTACCATATCTTTTTCATTCATTTCTCTCTTCCTCCTATCCTAGAAAAGTCATTAATTGTTGTTTCGTATTTCGTGCATCTTGTGCATCCTTCTCAAGCATTTGCTTTAGCTGTGGGTCCGTACAAGCCTGTGCATACTGTTCCAATTTGTTAATAATCGTCGCATGTCCACCAATTAAATGACGTAAGTTTTCAACTTCAAGCTCTGTTAAGTTTTGCATATAACATACCCGCCTTTCTTTGTTCATTCATCATTAGTATTTGGTTCTTTTTGGATTGTATTCATTAACTTTTCCCACATATAAACAAAATAAAAGATGAATAGCTAGGCCATTCATCTTTTCTGCTAAATATTCATTCAATTTTATAAAGAAACAATCATACTTATACTCACAAGTAGGTTCCATACAATATGTAAAATGATGCTAGGTACAATAGATTGTGTTTTCTTATATAACATAGCAAATACAATCCCCATAATCATTGCCGTAATCGGAAAACCACCATGAAGAATCCCAAAGATGAAGGAAGAAATAATGGTACCAACTAGAAAACTATATTTCTTTTCAAAAAATCGATACAAAATACCTCTATATAAAATTTCTTCTTTAATTGGTGTAATTATAGCAACACTTAACACATATATAATACTTTGTAGACTATTTTGAAGTCCTAAGCTCCCTAATTGATCTCGTTGCTGCTCTGCACTTTCAAAGCTAAACAACTCTAACATTACATACTGAGTTAATGCAATGATGATAAAACCTATTAATAAATACAAGTAGGTTTTCCCATTTTTTAAAACAGATACATCCCAAATGTTCTTAATAAAATGAAGCACTGGTTTATAAGCAAATAAAACAATAGTAACAACAGCTGCATCAAATAGAAGTAAATAATATCCCTCTAAATTAGCACGTAATACCTCTTCTCCAAAAATTCCAAGGGCTAAAGCAAGGAATAATCCCCCTAAGAGTGAGAACCCTAGAATGCTTGCAATCGTTACAACTAGATTTTTATATGTTATGTTATCTACTTCTCTTTCTGCATTATACGCGTCTAATACTGCTTTTTTCATACTATTCCTCCATTTGTTTTCATTACCTTAACAAAAACCCTTAATGCAAATATATAGATAATATAACGAAATTTTCAAAAAGAATAATATGCAATTTTACATATCATGAAAACTTTGTATTATATAGTTTTTGGAACTAGATTACTATAGAATAATTATTAGATGGAATTCCAAAAATTTCTTATCTATCCACCATAACCCTCGCATCATATAAAACTTATTAATTAAAGGAGAAATGAACATGAAAACACATGACTTCCTTACAGAAATCCAGAAGGGCTCTGAACCTAATCCCTATCAAGACCCTATCGCATTTATTTTCCTTTGTTTTTCCTTAGCCATATACACATTTTTAAAACCAGCAAAATAATATCATCTAGCAAAAAGAGCCTCAAAATTATTTGAGGCTCTTTCTAGTTAAATTCCTTTCTGCTTCTTCAATCGCTAGTTTCATGCGTAGCAAAGGGTCTTTAATCATCTTTCCGTGCCCTGTCGCCAATATAGATGGTTTATATTCCAGCAATTTTTGAGCGCTTGCCAAGGCAGTTTCTGCATCCCAAGTCCCAAACACAGGAAACGGAAAGAGCCACTTTATTTGTCCTGCGACCGCCACTCCTCCTTTAGTTTGAAATGCATCTCCAACAATTAGTGCATCGTTCCTCGTATCTAAAAACACCATTGAACCTGGTGTATGACCTGGAGTCTCAATCGCTAAAAGAGAACCAATCTGATCACTCTCTTGAAGAAGAATATCTGGAATCGTCTTTATCTTTTTGGACACACCCACTTTTATCGGTGTGTTTCGTTCTCCATTTTGCAGTGCCCTATCTCCTTCAAGTAAATGAGCATCTCTTTTAGAAATATAAACCGTAACATCCGGCAGCTCTTGTTTTATCGCATCAAGTGCTCCTATATGGTCATCATGCGCATGTGTAATAACAATATTCGTAATCGGTTTCCCTATTTTTCGAGCCGCTTCTAAAATCTTCATTGCACAAAATGGTAAAGCTGCATCAATTAAAGTTAATCCTGTTTCTTCTTCAACAAAATAACAGTTAATCGGAAATAAACGTGGTAAAAATGCGATTTGATGAACTGTTCCTACTTTTATTACCTTCATCTCCTTTACCTCCATTAAAAAAATCCGTTTACAAATACATATGTAAAACAGCCCTTCTCAAGAATCCATCGATAAAAAAACCAGCAGCCACAAGGCTACTGGTTCCCACTGTTCTATTAAACTGTGTAACGCTCATCTTCTAAAATTTTTGCAGCGATTTCACGTTTCTTCGGAATTACGTTAAGTGGTGTGTGGCGAGTTAATTTACGTAATGATGATAACATCATGCGCAGCATGTCGCCGTTTTCAACTGCGATAAGTGTTTCTTTCGCATCTGCTTCGATTTCGTTGAATGCTTCTTGGCAGAATACTTCAGTGTATAACACTTTTTGTTTATTCTTTTCAAGACCAGTTGTTTTAATTGCTTTTTCTGTACGAAGAAGAGCTGATTCCATTGCGTAAAGATTGCTTACGATGTCAGCGATATTCACAAGAATTTCTTGCTCTTTATCTAATGCTTTACCGTATTTTTGAGCAGCTAATCCAGCTACCATTAAGCCGATTTTCTTCGCGTTCTTTACTAAATATTTTTGAAGTGCTAATGGCTCATCGCCTACTTCTTCTGGCATCATCATCATTAACTCTTCTTGTAATTTTTGTGCTTTTTGAAGAAGTGGTAATTCACCTTTCATCGCTTTACGTAAGAACGTACCTGGTACGATTAGGCGGTTAATTTCGTTCGTTCCTTCGAAAATACGGTTAATACGAGAATCGCGGTACATTCTTTCAATCTCGTACTCTGCCATAAATCCGTAACCACCGTGAATTTGAACACCTTCATCTACTGTATAATCTAGTACTTCAGAACCGAATACTTTATTTAAAGAGCACTCGATTGCATATTCAGCGATAGAAGCTGCTACTGCTTTACCGTCCTTTACTTCTTCTTCAGATAATGTGCTCATGCGGCTTTCGAATAAACCTACTGTACGATATACAGAGCTTTCAGCTGCATATGTTTTCGCTGCCATATTCGCAAGTTTCTCTTGAATTAATGGGAAGCGAGCGATTGGTTGTTTGAATTGTTGACGTTGATTTGCATATTGTGCTGAAATTTCTACTGCACGTTTCGCAGATCCAACTGTACCAACACCTAATTTATAACGACCGATATTTAAAATGTTGAACGCAATAATATGACCTTTACCGATTTCACCAAGTAAGTTTTCTTTCGGTACTAACGCATCTTCTAAAATTAACGTACGAGTTGAAGAACATTTAATACCCATTTTCTTCTCTTCAGGGCTTGTAGATACACCAGCGTAGTCTTTCTCTACGATAAATGCTGAGAAGTGCTCACCGTCTATTTTTGCGTATACGATAAATACGTCAGCAAATGCAGAGTTTGTAATCCATTGTTTTTCACCATTTAATACGTAATGCGTACCTTCTGCATTTAAACGTGCAGTTGTTTTTGCACCTAATGCGTCAGATCCTGAACCTGGCTCAGTTAATGCGTATGCAGCTAATTTTTCACCAGTTGCAAGTAGTGGTAAATATTTTTTCTTTTGCTCTTCGTTACCGAATAATACGATTGGTAAAGATCCGATACCAACGTGAGCACCGTGAGTGATTGCAAAACCACCAGCGCGCGAGAATTTCTCTGCGATTAACGCTGAGCTTACTTTATCAAGACCAATTCCGCCGTACTCTTCTGGTACGTCAGCGCCTAGTAAACCAAGTTCACCAGCTTCTTTTAAAAGACGCACAGAACGATCAAATTCGTGTTGCTCTAAATATTCAAGCTCTGGAAGAACTTCATTTACGATAAAGTCCTCTGTCGTTTTTGCAATCATTTTATGCTCAGATGAAAAATCTTCTGGCGTAAATACTTGATCAATCGTAATCTCCTCTACTAAAAAGCTACCGCCTTTAACCGCATTTCCTACTGTTTTTTCCATGAAAATTTCCTCCTTCATATTTTCATAAGCCGCTTCTCTCATTTTGAAAGAAGCTGGCTCTCATTTTTTTTATAAACCTTTGTTGCTTCCATTCTTTGCTTTAGCGCCCTCTTGTTCTGAGCGAGCCGCTTCCACTTTTTTTATATAATCCAGTTCCAGCGGCTAGAATGTTCGATGGCTTCACTTCTTCCTATGAGGCAAAAAGCGCCTCTACGTCTGAAGCTCCATCCCCCTCACATTCTGAGCGAGCCGCTTCCACTTTTTTTATAATCCAGTTCCGGTGGCTAGAACAGTCGGTCGTTTCACCCCTTCCTGTGAGGCAAAAAGCGCCTCTTCGTCAGGGCTTCCAACGCCCTCCTGTTCTGAGCAAGCCACCTGCACTTTTTTTATAGTAATTCAAATACTCCCGCTGCTCCCATTCCGCCACCGATACACATTGTTACGATACCGAATTGTTGGTTGCGACGTTTCATTTCGTGAATAAGAGATAGTGTTAGTTTTGCTCCTGTACAGCCAAGTGGATGTCCAAGTGCGATTGCACCGCCGTTTACGTTTACTTTTTCTTCATCTAGACCAAGTTCACGAATAACTTGGATAGATTGAGAAGCGAATGCTTCATTTAGTTCAAATAGACCGATATCAGATAGCTCTAAACCAGCTAATTTTAACGCTTTCGGAATTGCAGCAATTGGGCCGATTCCCATTACTTCTGGTGGTACTCCAGCTACTGCGAATGAACGGAATTTTGCAAGTGGCTTCATGCCATCGCTCACTGCTTTTTCACGATCCATTAATAGTACAGATGCTGCACCGTCACTCATTTGTGAAGAGTTACCAGCCGTTACAGAACCGCGAACGTTAAATGCTGGACGTAATTTACCTAAAATGTCTAGCGTCGTCTCCGCTCTTACACCTTCGTCTTGTGCGAAAATGATTGTTTCTTCTTGCAGTTTGTTGTTTGATCCAACCGAGCGTAACGTCACATCTACAGATACTGTTTCATCCGCAAAGTTCCCTACAGCTAATGCTTTCGCAGCACGTTGATGACTTCTTACTGCAAATGCATCTTGTTCTTCACGAGAAATTCCATATTTCACAGCAACTTGCTCTGCTGTATGCCCCATACCCATATAATATTCTGGTGCTGCTTCTACAAGGCGACTATTCGGACGAACAACGTGTCCCATCATTGGAACTAAACTCATTGATTCCGCTCCGCCTGATAATACAGCTTCAGAGTGACCAAGCATAATGCGCTCTGCTCCGTAAGCGATACTTTGTAAACCTGAAGAACAGTAACGGTTAATTGTAATAGCTGGAACATCGTAAGAAAGTCCTGCTAGCCCGCCGATATTACGAGCCATATTTAAACCTTGCTCTGCTTCTGGCATCGCACAACCGAAAATTAAATCATCGATTGGTCCTTCATAATTCGCACGCTTTAACGTTTCTTTTACTACTAACGCCCCTAGATCGTCAGGACGAACTGTTTTTAATGAACCCCTCTTTGCTTTTCCAATTGGTGTTCTTGCTCCCGCAACAATGACAGCTTCTCTCATGAACGATATCTCCCCTCGTTATTAGTTACGTAATGGTTTTCCTTTTACAAGCATGTGCTGCATTCTTGCTTGTGATTTCATCTCACTTACTAAGCTAATAAATGCTTCACGTTCTACATCTAATAAATACTGCTCATCAACTTCTGTTCCGTACGGCACTTTTCCGCCCGCAATGACATATGCCAGTTTCTTCGCAATGTGCAGATCGTGTTCAGAAATGTAACCTGATAAATGCATTGCCTCTGCACCAAGTACAAGCGCTGCATATCCTGTCTCACCAACAACTGGTATCTTTTTGCGGATAGGTGCTTTATAACCTGCTTCATATAAAGAAAGTGCTTTTTGTTTCGCATCATATAGTAAGTGATCACCATTCACACTAATACCGTCTTTATCGCCTAAGAAGTTGTTCGATACAGCTTCTTGTGCTGATGTAGAAACTTTCGCCATCGCTACAGATTCGAATACTTTATTCGCAACTTTTTGTAAGTCGAATTCTACACCGTTTGCCATTTTGTTTAAGTGTTTAATGTATAACTCTTTGTTACCGCCTCCGCCAGGGATTAAGCCAACACCTACTTCTACTAAGCCCATATAAGTCTCACTAGAAGCTTGAATGCTCGCAGCTGGTAAGCAAACTTCTGTACCGCCGCCAAGCGTCATACCATATGGCGCCGCTACAACTGGCTTAGAAGAGTACTTAATTTTCGTCATTGCATCTTGGAAGTTTTTCACAACCCACTCAATTTCAAAGTAGTTGTCGTCTTGTGCTTCCATTAAGATCATTGCAAGGTTCGCACCAACGCAGAAGTTCTTCGATTGGTTTCCGATAACAAGACCTTTATAATTTTTCTCTACTTCATCAACAGCGTAGTTAATCATTTGCGTAATATCCATACCGATTGCATTGCTCTTCGAATGGAATTCTAAGCAAAGGATACCATCGCCTAAATCAATTAAGCTCGCTCCGCTATTTTTCTTTAACACACCGTTTTTCTCTTTTAACTGCTTAAGAGAAATTGCTTTTTTGTTACGTTCGATTAGCTTATATTCACCATTGTCGTAATAGTAGCTATCGCCGTTATCATGTTTATAGAAAGTAGTGAAACCTTTCTCTACCATTTCTTTCACCCAAGTAGGAACATTTGCGCCGTTTTCTTCCATCTTTTGAACAGACTTTTCAACGCCGATTGCATCCCAAATTTCGAATGGTCCTTGCTCCCATCCAAAGCCCCATTTCATCGCTTGGTCAATTGCAACGATATCGTCAGCAATTTCTTTATGAAGTTTTGCAGAGTATAAAAGAGTTGGTGTGATAATATTCCATAACAACTCTCCTGCGCGATCTTTCGCGTATACAAGCGCTTTCAATTTATTCGCTAATCCTTTTTCTTGCTTACTTAACTCTACGGATGCAGCTTTTAATTTTTTGCGCGCTTCGTATTCCATCGTTTCTGTATTTAATTCTAAAATTTCTTTTCCTTGTTTTAAGAAGAAGCCTTGACCCGTTTTACTTCCAAGCCATTTTTTATCAAGCATGTCATGCATGAAAGCAGGTACTTTAAATACATCACGCTCTTCTTCTTGTACATTTTCATATACGTTATTTGCAACGTGTACAAATGTATCTAAACCAACAACATCTAATGTACGGAACGTTGCGCTCTTCGGACGACCAATTAATGGACCTGTTACAGAGTCAACTTCTCCAACGCTATAGCCGCGCTTAATCATTTCTTGTAATGTTACAAGCAAGCCATACGTACCGATGCGGTTTCCAATAAAGTTTGGTGTGTCTTTTGCGATAACAACGCCTTTTCCAAGAACGTCTTCGCCAAATAGTTTCATGAAGCTTAATACTTGTGGATCAGTTTCTTTCGTCGGTATTACCTCTAGAAGTTTTAAATATCGTGGTGGGTTAAAAAAGTGTGTTCCTAAGAAGTGTTTCTGGAAGTCGTCTGAACGACCCTCTGCCATTTTTTCAACGGAAATGCCTGATGTATTTGAGCTCACAATTGAGCCTGGTTTACGAACAGCATCTACTTTTTCAAATAGTTTCTTCTTTATATCTAAGTTTTCAACTACTACTTCAATAATCCAATCTACATCAGCTAGACGCTCAAGATCATCTTCTAAGTTACCTGCTTCAATCAGTGCTAAATTTCCTTTCACTGTCAGAGGAGCTGGTTTTTGCTTTAATAGTTTTTGCACAGCCGTATTACTAAAACGATTTCTCACACTTTTATGTTCTAATGTAAGTCCCTTCGCTTCTTCTTCTTTCGTAAGCGCAGGTGGTACAATATCAAGCAATAATGTCGGAATACCAATATTAGCTAAGTGTGCCGCAATTCCTGAACCCATTACGCCTGAACCTAGAACAGCAGCCTTTTTAATTTGGAACATCCATTTCTCCCCCTATTCTTGAATGAATGCTCATTCAATTTTTCGACATAAGTCGCAATCAATGAGTGAGCCTCTACTAATAAATATATGATACAGTTTGAATTTTCGCAATATATTTATTGATAAAATTTTCTGAAATAAATATATTTCTTTCATTTGGCTATGCTATACATGTGTATTTTCTTCATTAAAATGCACTTTTCCTTTTTATAATCTGACGAAACTGGAGGAATATATATGGCAAAACTTAAGAAGAACCCTTCAAAAGCTGGAATTAGCGCAGCAAGCGTAACTGGAAATGCAGGCCCGCATAATCAAGGTGTTGAAAAAGGGCGTCAAAGTAATAACCAACAATATAAGAAGCATAATATGGGCGAAAAATAACGCTATATTTTTGGGCAGAGAACGTGGCATAATGATTAATGGCTGCTTTTTCTGCCCAATTTATTTGTACATATGGAAAACAAAAGAGGGAACGACGATGAAACGAACAATAATCATGATTGTAATGATTGCCACACTATTTACAGGGATGATTTTCTTCTCTTATGCACAAAGGCAACAAGTTGTAAGAGCAGATCAGCCTAACATTACTGGGCAATACGGGATTACAATCGATGCAGACACAGGTGAAATTTTGTATGGAAAACGGGAAGATGAACGCTCTTATCCGGCTAGTATAGGGAAAATGATGACTACCTTACTCTTACTAGAAAATGTGAAAGAAGATGAAGAAATTACGGTTACAGAGAATGCGATTAAAACGGAAAGTCAAAGTAAGAAGATTAAGCTTCGCGCGGGTGAAAAATTAAAACGTGATGAGGCATTAAAACTTATGCTTATTATTAGTGCAGACCCAATCGCTGAGTCAATTGCAGAACATATCGCAGGATCAAAAAATGAGTTTGTGAAAATGATGAACGCTAGAGCGAAGGAACTTGGGACAAAACATGCGACTTTCAAAAACGCAAGCGGTGCTGATGCACTTGGAAATAAAGTATCACCATATGACATTGCTATTATTACGAAAGAAGCCTTGAAGTATCCGATCGTTTTAGAATATATGAATTCAATACATACAACACTACATACTTCAGAGCGATCTCCAAAAATCGCAAACTATGGACGAGAAGAACTATATGACGATCCATATGCGATTGGAAGTAAAAGCGGTTTATCAGCTCTCGGAAAATACACAGTCGTAACAGTTGATGAAAAAGACGGTAAACGCGTCATTAACGTCGTGTTATCTTCTACTCGTACGCAGCTATATCCTGATACGAAGAAAATGGCGCACTACGCATTTCAGCAATTAAAATAACCAAGGAGTATTTTCTCCTTGGTTATTTTTTGATCATACCTTTTAATACGAACGCAACGTTTGCTGGACGTTCTGCTAGACGGCGCATGAAATAGCCATACCAGTCGTTTCCATAAGGCACGTAAACGCGCATTTTGTAACCTTCTTTTACTAGCTCAAGTTGACGCTCTGTACGAATACCAAATAACATTTGGAATTCAAATTGATCCCTTGGAATGTTATGTTCTTCCGCAAGTTTTTTCGTATATTCAATAATCGCTTCGTCATGCGAAGCAATTGCAGTGTAATTTCCATTTAATAAGTGCATTTTAATAATTTTTTTATAATTGTCATCTACATCTTTCTTTTCCGGGAACGCTACTTCTTCAGGTTCTTTATAGGCCCCTTTTACAAGACGTAAATTAGGATTATAAGCGTTTAAATCTTCAATATCTTTTTCTGTACGATATAAATAAGCTTGAATAACAGTACCAATATTATCGTATTCAGATTTTAATTGTTTAAAGATATCAATTGTTTTTCCGCAGCGCGTATAGTCTTCCATATCAATTGTAATAAACACACCATTTTCTTTTGCAGCTTCTAAAATACGGCGCATATTGTTCATTACGATTTCGTCAGAAATATCTAATCCCATAGAAGTCATTTTTAAAGAAAGCTGCGAATTAAGACCTTCTCTTCCAATTGCACGAATCGCTTCAATCGATTCGCTAGCCATTTCATTTGCTTCCGCTTCGTTATCAACGAATTCACCTAAATAATCGATTGTTACACAAAGACCTTGCTTATTTAATGCTTTAATTGCAGCTGTCGCTAATTCAATCGTTTCCCCTGCGACGAAGCGACCTGCACCAAAGCGTAAACCGTACTTTTTAGCCAGTTTTGTTAGCGCTTTATTTTTAGATAAGAAAAGAAACGAATTTCGCATTAATTGTTCCATGTAATTCACCCCTACGACTATAATTTATCTGTTTTTTACCCCTCTTCGAAATTATAT